>NZ_JADBUE010000069.1:0-45666 GCF_020245805.1 Microcystis sp. M179S2
GAAGAAGGACAGCGGGGGGGGAATTACGGTTAGGAACTTTTTCTATATACATGACTACCATTCTAGCAAATAGAGAGAATTCTTGTCCATTAAGAAATATTACAAATTACATGGGTACATCAAGAAAAGTTAATGGGTGTATCCATTGATGGATAAGGGTTTTCGGCTATTGTAGTAGATATGTATGGGGGAAGTTCAGATATTCTCCCTTGGTTTTGCGTCCATACCCCTCGGCAATATTCGCTGCTATTGACACTGAAGCTCGGCGAATCTGTGTTGTCATCCTATAAAGCTCTTCTTTGGGAAAAGTTTTAGTGAGACGATAGCAACTTTCAGCTAAATTTACGGCCTCCTGCCAAACTCTTAAATCTCGGTAAGATTGAATTTTTGAATCCGCCAGAGATTTTATCAACTTATCCCTATTGCCTACACTCTACACCCTGTCTCAACCCAAAAGATTGTACTACAATTTCCAGTACCCAGTTTCAATGCAAAGGGGGATAATTTTCGTTAACAATTCTTAAGGAAAAACTAGAAAAATTAGCTGTACGGGGGATGATACCGTAGAAAAGGCAATAGAATAATCATCGTGATATGACTGACTCCCCTGAAATACCTTATTTATTACGCGCTGCCAAAGGAGAAATCTTACCCCGTCCTCCCGTGTGGATGATGAGACAAGCAGGACGTTATATGCAGATTTATCGAGAATTGCGGGATAAATACCCCAGTTTTCGGGAAAGATCGGAAAATGCCGATTTAGCGATCGAAATCTCCCTGCAACCTTGGCGCGCTTTTCAACCAGATGGGGTGATCATGTTCTCCGATATCCTCACTCCCCTAGCGGGAATCGGTATTCCCTTTGATATTATCGAAAGTAAGGGGCCGATTATCGATTCTCCCATTCGTACTCAAGCGCAGGTGGACCAACTTAATCCCCTCGATCCCGATCAGTCTTTACCTTTTATCAAAACGATTTTAAAAACCCTACGTCAAGAGGTGGGAAACAAATCCACTGTCCTCGGTTTTGTCGGAGCGCCTTGGACTTTAGCAGCCTATGCAGTGGAAGGGAAAGGTTCTAAAAGTTATTCTGTGATTAAAGGGATGGCTTTTTCGGAACCCTCGGTACTGCACCAATTTTTAGATAAATTAGCGGATATGATTGCCACCTATGTCCGTTATCAAATCGATTGTGGGGCGCAAGTGGTACAAATGTTCGACTCTTGGGCGGGTCAATTAACTCCCCAAGATTACGATGTTTTTGCCTTACCCTATCAACAAAAAGTAGTTCGTTTGGTGAAAGAAACCCATCCCGATACACCGTTAATTCTCTACATTAGTGGCAGCGCCGGCGTTTTGGAAAGAATGGGTAAATCGGGGGTTGATATTATTAGCGTCGATTGGACTGTCGATATGGCGGAAGCGAGACAGCGTTTAGGTAAAGCGATGATGGTTCAAGGTAATATCGATCCGGGGGTTTTATTCGGTTCCCAGTCTTTTATTCGCGAGCGGATTCTTGATACTATTCGTAAAGCAGGTAATCAAGGTCATATTCTTAATTTAGGTCATGGTGTTTTGGTGGGAACTCCTGAAGATAACGTGCGTTTCTTCTTTGAAACCGCTAAACAATTTAGTTATCAGGACTAGGGAACAGGGAACAGGGGATGGGGAAATGGGGAAATGGGGGAATGGGGAAATGGGGAAATTCAACTAAAACCCTAAAACCCTAAAACCCTAAAACCCTAAAACCCCAACACCATTTTTACTTTTTACTTTCAAACTGTCCCCTAAATTCTGCCGGATCAATTAAAATAATGAAAAAAATATTTCTAACGGGTGTGAGTGGCTGTATTGGACATTATATCGCCGAGATTTTACTGGAAAATCCCGACTATGAATTATATTTTTTATTGCGTAATCCAGAAAAGTTAAAATTTAGTTACCAAGGGCGATCAAATGTTCATATACTTTTAGGCGATATGCAAAATATTGGGGTATATGCGGAGCTTTTAAAAACAATGAATATAGCGGTTTTAATCGCTACCAGTTGGGGAGGAGAGGAGGAAAGTTATCAGATTAATGTGGTAAAAACCCTAGAATTAATTAGTTATTTAGATGCTCAAATCTGCGAGAAAGTCCTCTACTTTTCTACCGCCAGCATTCTCAATCAAAATAATCAACCTTTGCCCGAAGCTGGGGAAATAGGAACTAATTATATCCGCACTAAATATATTTGTTATAGTAAATTTGCTCACCTAGAAATCGCCGATAAAATTATCACTTTATACCCCACTTTTGTCTTAGGTGGTGACGAAAATAAACCCTATTCTCATATCTATGGGGGTTTACCGGATGTGTTGAAATATATCGGTTTAGTGCGTTGGTTTCAAGCTGATGGCAGTTTTCATTTTATCCATGCCAAAGATATAGCTCAAGTGGTGAATTATTTAATCGAAAATCCCGCACCAGAAAGCAAAATTGTCCTAGGCAATCAACGCACAACAGCTAACCAAGCAGTGGAGGAAATCTGCACTTATTTAAACAAAAAAATCTACTTTCGCATTCCTTTATCTTTAACCATTGCTAACTTTTTTATCAAAGTTTTTAACTTGCAGATGGAACCATGGGACCGCTTTGCCATGAATTATCGCCACTTCACCCACGTTAAAACCTATACTCCTGACGATTTTGGTTTAAAAAACTATTGTTCCACCCTCGATGATGTTTTAGCCTTGCGAGGAATTCCCCGAAAAAAACCCTAAGTAGTTGGGCTGCGGGGTTTGGGGGAGGCACTTCGTCCCCCGACGGGTAGGGTTGATTCATGAATCAACCCTACCTTGAATCAACCCTACCTTGAATCAACCCTACCTTGAATCAACCCTAGGGGTTTGGGGGGTAGAACCCCCCAAAAACTTGGCTTGAGTGATAAAATCAGAAATAATGCCCAACTCTTAACGCCAAATAGACTAATCCTGAAATTGTCTAGCATGAAATTGAGCGTAACGACCATTAAGATTTAATAACTCCTCGTGATTACCCACCTCGATAATTTCACCCTTTTCTAAGACTAAAATACGGTTAGCTTTTCTGACAGTTGCTAATCGGTGAGCAATAACAAATACTGTGCGCTCCGTCATAATTCTTTCTAAAGCTTCCTGCACTAAAGCTTCCGATTCCGAATCGAGCGCGGAAGTCGCTTCATCTAAGATTAAAATTCTCGGATTAGATAAAACCGCTCGCGCGATGGCGATTCTTTGTCTTTGTCCACCCGATAAATTAACACCCCTTTCTCCCACATAGGTATAGTAACCCTGAGAAAGTTCACTGATAAATTGATGAGCATTAGCAATTTTTGCCGCTTTTTCCACCTCTTGCAGATTAAAATCTCCCTGACCAAAAGCGATATTTTGGGCTATAGTGCCAGAAAAGAGAATATTTTCCTGTAAAACTACGCCAATTTGTCGCCGGAGACTTTTTAAAGTCACATCACGAATATCCACCCCATCGATTAAAATCTTGCCGGAAGTGGGGTCATAAAAACGCAATAAAAGATTAACTAAAGTGGTTTTTCCCGCTCCCGATGCTCCCACTAAAGCAATCATTTCGCCAGCGTGTGCAGTAAAATTAATATTTTTTAAAACCTGTCTGTCCTCATTGTAAGAAAAATTTACTTGACAATATTCAACTTCTTTGCTATGGAGTGGCAACTCGATCGCATTCGGTTTTTCGGTAATTGTTGGCAAAATAGCTAACAATTCAAAAATCCGATCCATGGAGGCTTGCCCCTGTTTAAATTGATTATAATTACTGGTAATATGGGCGATGGGATCGATTAACATTGCCACCGCTGCCACATAACTAACAAAGTCAATTCCAGTTAAATTCTTTTGGGAAATTTGCCAACCAGCGAGAAAGAATAAAAAGATGACACCGAGAGCTTGTAAGAATCCCACCACGACGTATTGTAAAGCTTTGGTGGATTCTGATAGGTATTGAGCGCGGCGATTTTCCTCCGCTTCTTGGGCAAAAAGCTCGGTTTGATAATCTTCAGCAGCGAAAGCTTGCACCACACGAATACCGCTAAAAACTTCGGTTAATAACGCAGAAAGATTAGATATTTTCGCTTGGGCGCGACGAGCATATTGTAATAATTTTTCACCAAAAAATCCCACCAAAACTCCCAACAAAGGAGCGATAATAATGACAGCGATCGTCAATTGCCAGTTAACAATAAACATATAGGCAAAGACGACAATTAACTGTAAGGCTGAGGGGATAAAATCATGGAAAAATTTGTTAATTACTTCCCCAATGCGATCAATATCTTCCGTTAAACGATAGGATAAATCACCAGTTTTCGCAGTTTCAAAGTAATTTAAACCGAGGGTTTGCAGGTGTGCATAAACTTTTTTTCTTAATTCGAGGGCAATTTTTAAAGAAGCTTTTGCCATCAGGGAATCTTGCCCATACTGAGACATTCCCCGCAGTAAAAAAACCACTGCCCCCACCCCCGAAAGTGTCGCCAATGCTTGCACATTTCCCTCGCCGATATATCTGGCCATTTGTCCGGCTAACCAAGCTAAAATCGGCCAAAATACCGTAAATCCGATCGTACAGATAAACGCCAAAATAATTGTTTGGGTTTGGGGACGGAGATAGGGAATGAGGTTCCAATAACTAGAGCGAGATTTCAAAATAATTTAGCGCCTTTAAATATAAGTATTCCTGCAAAATTAATTTGCTAGTCGAGACAGTTATCAGTTATCAGTTATCAGAACGTAGGTTGGGTTGAAGCATGAAACCCAACACACCCATGGATTACGCTACCGCTAACCCATCCTACAAATAATTGTGCCTCCCTACTTACTGTTTACTGATCACTGATTACTGTTTAGGCTCTCTTTCACTTTGGACAGAGGTTTACTCAGAGGTATAATTAACTTTGCTTAGGTACTGAAGAAAAGGAGATTGACTAACAAATTTGCTTAAGGGGTTAATCAGGATGTAGAGACGTTTGTAGTCCACGTCCCTACGATATTTTCCAACAAGACAAAGTTATGCTGCGATTAAACCGCCACAGCTTGATGAATGTAGCCTAATTCCGTCAATTTGTTCCAGACTTTGGCGACACTTTCCTCTAAAGTCTCTAAATCGGTGCGGCATTCCACTTCCGGGTTAAAAGGTGGTTCATAGGGATCATCAATTCCCGTAAAAGACTTGATTTCGCCAGCACGCGCTCTTTTATATAATCCTTTCACATCGCGCGCCTCACAGACATTTAAGGGAGCATTCACGAAAACTTCGACAAAACTGCCAATTTTTTGCCGTACTTCCTCGCGAATCTCACGATAGGGAGAAATAGCCGAAACTAGGACAATCACACCGTGACGGGTGAGCAAATTAGACACAAAACCAATGCGACGGATATTTTCATCGCGATCCTCTTTACTAAATCCTAAACCTTTGGTGAGGTTCGTCCGTACTACATCGCCATCGAGAACTTCAATGGAATAACCTTCAGCGATTAATTTTGCCTGTAATGCCTCGGTAATCGTGCTTTTCCCCGCACCGCTCAATCCCGTTAACCAAACCGTCACGCCGCCTTGTTTCATAGCAATCATTAATAATACTTAAATCCTGTTTAGCGTACCATATCTCAGTGATCAGTGATCAGGAGTCAGGAGTCAGGAGATAGGAGATAGGAGATAGGAGACAGGAGACTCCGAGACAGGAGACTCCGAGACAGGAGATTATTTTTATTTATCCTTCCCATCCCCCCACACCCCACTTCCCCACACCCCACACCCCACTTCCCCAACCTGATTGAAACAAACAACCTGTCACCACGATCACTGATAATGTATGTTGAGTTACTGTCTTGAATAAGGTAATGTTTAAGAAATTCCCCCCTCACACCCCGCTCATTCTTGGACTAGGTTCTGGGGTTGCGCTTTTTACTCTCACCAGTCTCTTTCTCTTTCACCCGAAACTTCTCGCTTGGCTCGATCGCAATAGTGCTTCGCTTCCTAGCCAAGATCCTAACCAACCCTCTGCCGTGGTTGATAGCGCTTCCTTACCACAAACCGAGCGAGATGTCAAGTTAAAAGATGTTGCCGATGCCAACGCGCCCTCTTTAGATCGTAGTCGCGCCCGCTATCTCCTGGCCATGGATTTATTGAGAAAATATGAAGGGGGTCCGGCTTTAAAACAATTAGAAGGCTTAGAAAAACAATATCCTGTCCTCGCTCCCCAGATTCTCCTCAAACAGGGACGCGCCCACGAATTAAGCAATGATAGTGAAAGAGCGCGAGAAATTTGGCAAAAATTACTGGAAACCTATCCCCAATCGCCCGTAGTGGCGGAAGCTTACTACTCTTTGGGCAAATACGACCCCAGTTATCATGAAAAATTGCTCAAGGAATACCCCCGACACCCGCGTACTTTGGCTTTAATTCGCCAACGTCTTCAAGAAAATCCCGATCAATTTCCCTTATGGTTGCAGTTAGCCAAGGCTAATCCTTTTGATCCTACCCTCAATCAAGCCCGCGATCGTTTGGTGAAAGACTACGCCGAGCAGTTAACTCCGGCGGATTGGGCAATGATTGGGGCGGGTTATTGGCAGTCGGGATTGTACGAAAAAGCCTATAAAGCCTACGCTAAAGCCACTCCTAGCCCCGAACAAGCCTATCGTTACGCCCGCGGGCTACAAATTGCCAAAAAACTGCCAGAAGCTCGCACCGCTTACCAAAAATTAATTAAAACCTATCCCCAGGCCCCAGAAACCGGTTTAGGATTACTGCGACTCGCCCAAATTTCTCCTAACCGCGATGCTATAGCATATCTCGATCGCATTGTCAAGCAATTTCCCGATCGCGCCCCGGAAGCTTTGGAAGCGAAAGCCAAATTACTGGACTCAACTAATGCCCAGGCCGCTAGTCAAACATGGCAGACTTTATTAAATAAATACCCAAAATCCGACGAAGCCGCCGATTATCGCTGGTTAATGGCCCAAAGAGCCGCTAAATCCGGTGATTACGCCAAGGCGTGGCAGTGGGCGCAGCCAATTGCAGTTAATAATTCCGATAGTCAAACTGCTCCGAAAGCAGCCTTTTGGGTGGGAAAATGGGCGCAAAAACTAGGAAAAAACCAAGAAGCAAAACAAGCTTTTACCTACACTATTTCTCGTCATCCCCATTCCTATTATGCTTGGCGCTCGGCGGTTTTATTAGGTTGGGACGTGGGGGATTTTACCACTGTCCGCTCCTATAACCCTACCACCGTCAAACCCGCCACTCGTAACGATCCCCCCGCTGGTTCGGAAGCTTTCAAGGAATTATATCGAATTGGTGAAGATACGGACGCTTGGAATCTCTGGCAAGCAGAAATTGTCGATCCTTGGAATTTAACCGTTGACGAACAATTTAACCTCGGTTTATATAAACTCTCTCGCAATCAAAATTTAGAAGGAATTAACCTGATTTGGCGCTTGCGAGAAAGAGATACCCCAGAGGAAAAGAAAGCTTGGAAAGTCCTGCGACAAAATGATAAATACTGGCACGCTTTATTCCCTTTCCCCTACTACGATACCATCCTGCAATGGTCAAAAGATAGACAATTAAATCCCCTGCTAGTGACGGCTTTAATCCGGCAAGAATCCCGCTTTGAAAAAGAAATTCGTTCTCCTGTGGGGGCAGTGGGATTAATGCAAATTATGCCCGATACGGGTAAATATATCGCGGGTAATACTGGCAATAAAAGTTATTCTTTAACTAATCCCGAAGATAACATTATGATGGGGACATGGTATCTCGATTATACCCACGATAAATTCGCCGGAAATTCACTTTTTGCCGTGGCTAGTTATAATGCCGGACCTGGGGCAGTTGCCAAATGGAAACAGCGTTTTGATTTTAGCGATCACGATGAATTTGTTGAGAATATTCCCTTTAGAGAAACTAAGGGTTATATAGAATCGGTGTTTGGTAATTATTGGAATTATCTCCAGATTTATAACCCCGAAATTCAAGAGCAAATGAACAGAATTGCTAACCCTTCCTAGGGAATTGATGGGGATGGGTAATTAACTCATTCCCTTAAAGTTATAATTAAATTGAAGATATATCCCCCCTTAATCCCCCCTTAATAAGGGGTGTGCCGATCCCCCCTTAATCCCCCCTTAATAAGGGGGGCATCTGACAGTTTTTAACACCTAGCTACTTACTAACTTTTTTCCTAATTATGCAATCATTTAACTGGCAAACCGTTGATCGAGATTCTCCTTTTACTCGCCTAGATTTTCGGACAAAATTAACCATGATGATCGTGGTTACTCTCATCGCTTTTACTTGGGAAAGTCCCCTCGCTGGCGGTTTACTAACTCTTATTGTCGCTTTAGCTTGTCTCTGGGCTGGGGTAAAATGGTCTTATCTCCTCACTATTTTAAAATTCATGGCTCCTTTTTATCTATTCTTATTAATTACCATGGGATTTTTTAATGTGGAACAGGTAAAAGCTTTAACGGGAAAAACTGAATTAACTCCCTTATTAACTGTCGGTTCTACTCAAATGACTGTCGAGGGAACCCTCTACGGTTTAAATGTGATCTTTAAAACTCTCACCATGGTTTTAATTATTCCCCTCGCTATTTTTACCACTGATATAAATCAGATGATGGTGAGTTTAACTAAAGCCAGAATTCCCTACAAAATAGTCTTTATTTTTTCCTCTACCCTGCGCTTATTTCCTCTCCTAGTAGAAGAATCTCGATCGATTATTTCTGCTCAAAGATTACGAGGATTAGCAATAGAAAAAATGGGTTGGTTACAAAAAGGAAAAATTTACGCTTCTATCGCTGTACCTTTAATTTTAAACGCTATGGCTAAATCGCAAAAATTAGAGGTAGTTCTACAAGCTAAAGCTTTCTCTGGTGATCCCGATCGCACATTTTTACAGGAATCAATCTTAACCAATAAAGACTATTTATTAATGATTGGCTTTCTATTTTTATTGGTTTTGGCAATTATTCTCTATGTAAAATTCGGGGTGGGAAAATTTGCCTGGTTGTTTTAAAATTAATCCCTATTGTAAGTAGTTAGGTGTTAAAAACTATCAGTTTCCCCCCTTATCAAGGGGGGATTAAGGGGGGATCGAACCCAAAATCTATCTTCAATTTAATTCTAACCAGCTACTTATAGCTCGATCGATCTGGGTATATAAAGCTTCTAAATCCCCGGAATTGTCCAAAACAATATCAGCTAAGGCAATTTTTTCGGCTAAAGGCATTTGATTATTAATCCGAGCGATCGCTTGTTCTCTAGTTAAGTTATTTCTAGTCGTTAAGCGTTGAATTTGTTGCTCGAAACTGCATGAAACCACCCAAATCTCCGTGACTAAATGGGTTAATTTGGCTTCCAATAATAAAGGAACAGAAAAAACAACTATCGGGGCTTCTAACTGCTCTAAATGCCGCTTAAAACATTCTCTAACGTAGGGATGAATCTGACTTTCTAACCAGATTTTTTCCTCGGGATTATTAAAAATAATCTCTCCTAACTGTTGGCGATTAAGGGAATTATCCTCAGTTTTAACTTTTCTGCCATAACGCTGAAAAATTCTCTCTAAAATTGCCGAACCTTTTTCCACTGCTTCCCGGGCATAAATATCCGCATCAAGGACAGGAATTTTGTAGATATTTTCTAAATAATTGGAAACCGTGGATTTACCACAGGCTATTCCCCCTGTTAACCCGATAATTCTTCTTGACATAAATTATTAAATTGCTAATCTCAATTAAGGTGCGTTACGCGCTCGCTAACACACCCTACGGTTATAAACTCTCTATCTAAGGTGCGTTACGCGCTCGCTAACACACCCCAAAGTTATAAACCCTCTATCTAAGGTGCGTTACGCGCTCGCTAACACACCCCAAAGTTATAAACTCTCTATCTGTTGTAAAACTCTTGCTTGTACTTGTTGATAGGCAGTTTCCACATCTCCTAAATCGCGACGAAAACGATCCTTATCGAGAATGCGCGCTTGGGCATCCTCTTGGGTTTTATCCCAGAGACGACAGGTATCGGGGCTAATTTCATCACCTAGATAAATTTTGCCCGTTTTATCAACTCCAAATTCTAACTTGAAATCGACGAGAATAATCTGGCACTTATCGAAAAATTCTTGCAGATATTGATTAATTCGCAGGGCTAAATCTCGTAACTGATTGACTTGATCCTCGCTGGCAATATCGATCACTTTTATGCGATCGGTTGTTAACAAAGGATCGCCCAAAGCGTCATCCTTGAGGTAAAATTCTACAAGAGGAAAAGGTAAAACTTTCCCCTCCTCTAATCCCGTTTGCTTGCACAAACTCCCGGCGGCGATATTTCTGACTACTACCTCCAAAGGGATAATTTTAATCGCCTTGACACGCATTTCCCTAGAACTAGGGCGATCGATATAATGGGTAGGTATTCCTAGGGATTCTAACCATTGAAATAGGGCAGTGGAGACAGTACAGTTAATTTCTCCTTTGCCGACAATTTGCCCGCGTTTTTGGGCATTAAAAGCGGTGGCATCGTCTTTGTAATAAGTGAGGAGAATATCAGGATCCTCGGTTTGATAGAGAATTTTGGCCTTACCTTCATAGAGTTTTTCCATAGTTATCATCCTCGGCATTGATAAACGAAAATCGATGGTTAATCAGATAGCGGCAGCAGCAAATTTTGGCG
The DNA here is from genome assembly GCF_020245805.1 of Microcystis sp. M179S2. Lineage (NCBI taxonomy): Bacteria > Bacillati > Cyanobacteriota > Cyanophyceae > Chroococcales > Microcystaceae > Microcystis > Microcystis sp. M179S2. The sequence goes on from NZ_JADBUE010000069.1 coordinate 10,728, forward strand.
ATCAACCTAGACAAAAAATTTATATCATCGGGGAGATGATCGTTGAAAAAAAATAATGTATAATTGCTGCTTAAAGATAACTGTCAACATTTGACGATCGAACCTTAACCTATAACCAAAAAGTGTCACGATACCAGGGGTCAACTTTTGGCGAATCAGCCAAGTTTTTACTTGAATCCTCAATCATAGCCAACAATTGATATTATCTCCCATTACCATTACCGAAAAATCTAAAGAAATTCCGCAAAATTACCCGCCATCGCCCTATGAACCAGAATCCTCCTAACGATGATAACCCGAATCTCCCCGATCGCCGCAAGGAGGATTTTCTCTATCCTCGCGCCCCCTACTATGGAGAATTTAAGCCAGAAAACTTGCTATTTAACGCCAATTTACAGGAATTTGCCCAAAAAGTCAGTTTTATTTGTAATCTGGAAACGGGGGGCAAAATCAGTTCTCTAGAAGCCTATCAAAAAATTAAAGCTCTCTGGAAAGACTTAAAACAGAGCAAAAAAGGCCTAGGCATTGGGGAAAATCCCTTTCAAAAAGATGACGATACCTAAAGGATAATCAAGAAAAATCTCCTCGCTTGATAAAAAATACTGGGACAGAAATATTTTCTGCCCCATAGAATGAGATGAGCAAACGCTTAAAAATTACCGTGATTTTGGATGGCACTTTCTAATTTTGCCACCACTTCCTCGACGCTAATTACTCCTAAATCGCCCGTGGCACGGGTGCGAATACTTAAACTATTACTTTCCATTTCTTTGGCCCCCACCACTGCCATCACGGGGATTTTTGCGGTTTCAGCATTGCGAATCATTTTACCCAAACGTTCGCCACTGGTATCGGTTTCGGCGCGAATTCCTAACAACTGCATTTTCGCTGTCACCTCTTTAGCGTAATCCAATTGAGTATCACTAACCGGTAATAATCGTATCTGGACAGGAGCTAACCAAAGAGGAAAATCGCCTGCGTATTCTTCGATTAAAATACCGATTAAACGTTCCAAAGAACCAAAGGGTGCGCGATGAATCATCACCGGACGTTTACGATTACCATCTTCAGCAACGTATTCTAGTTCAAAACGTTCGGGTAAATTATAATCTACCTGTACCGTTCCTAACTGCCATTCTCTTTCGAGGGCATCTTGGAAAATAAAGTCTAATTTGGGACCATAAAAAGCCGCTTCTCCGGGGGCTTCAAAATAATCCATCCCCAAAGTTTGCACCGCTTTTCTAATCGCTGATTGTGCCTTTTCCCAAGCTTCATCGGAACCGATATACTTATCCGATTCGGGGTCACGAAAACTCAATCGCGCCTTAAAATTCTTTAATTGTAAACTCTTAAACACCGTCAAAATTAAATCAACAACGCTTAAAAATTCCTTGTCTAATTGTTCGGGAGTGACAAACAAATGGGAATCATCCACGGTAAAACCGCGAACTCTAGTTAACCCCCCCAATTCTCCCGATTGTTCGTAACGATAAACTGTACCGAATTCTGCCAAACGCATCGGCAATTCCCGATAGGATCTCAAATCACTTTTATAGATTTGAATATGAAAAGGACAGTTCATCGGTTTGAGGACAAATCCTATTTCTTTACCAGCAGATTCCTCATCGTCTGCCATCATGGGAAACATATCTTCTTTGTACTTTTGCCAGTGACCGGAAATTTTAAACAAATCGACGCGAGCAATATGGGGAGTAACTACGGGTAAATAACCGCGTTTTAACTGTTCTTTTTTGAGAAAATCTTCTAACAAAGAACGAATTAAAGTTCCTTTTGGTGTCCATAAAGGCAACCCCGGCCCGACAGAATCAGAGAAAATAAATAAACCTAATTCTTTGCCTAATTTCCGATGGTCCCGTTTGAGGGCCTCTTCCTTACGGCGCTTGTATTCGGCTAATTGTTGGGGATTTTCCCAAGCTGTGCCGTAAATGCGCTGTAATTGGGCTTTATTCTCATCCCCACGCCAATAAGCACCCGCTACCGTCTCTAATTCGATCGCTTTTGGGTCTAGTTCGCTTGTATTATCTAGATGCGGACCGGCGCACAAATCCCACCAAGCGTCACCAAGATGATAAAGGGTGATGGGTTCTTGAATTCCCGCCAGAATTTCCAGCTTATAGGCTTCATTAATCGCTTTAATGCGCTTTTCCGCCTCTTCCCGAGAAACTTGCTCGCGAATCACCGGCAGTTTTTTATTGATAATTTTGACCATCTCTTTTTTGATGTCCTTGAGATCCTTATCGGTAAAAGGTTCCGGCACATCAAAATCGTAGTAAAATCCGGTTTCAGTCCAAGGCCCGATAGTAACTTGGGCTTTCGGGAATAATTTCTGCACCGCCATGGCCATAACATGGGAGGTGGTGTGACGAATGCGCTTGAGGTGGTCGGATTCGCTGGTTTTCGGTAGTTTAATCGGGGCTTGGTTATCCATGTCTTTTGAATTTACACCTTCTCTATTCTCTATTTTAATGGTAAAAGGAGTCTTTAGTCAGGAAAAAAATCAAGATAGATATCAATGCCATTTCCCCCCATATCTAACCTCTAAACCCTCATCTCTATTTCCCGATGAAAAAACTAATTTTATCCTGTTTATTTTTGGGATTGGTTGCTTGTAATCCCTCAGTTAACACCACCGATAACCAAAAACCCAAGGTAATCTCCACCAGCACAATTATCGCCGATTTAACCGCAGGAGTGGGCGGTGAAGAAATTGACCATCAAGACATTTTAAAACCAGGGGATGATCCCCACGTTTATGAACCGGTTCCCGCCGATAGTGTGGCTTTAGAAAAAGCCGATTTAATTCTCTATAACGGTTATAATCTCGAACCGGGGTTAATTAAAATGATCAATTCTACGGCAGTTAAAGCTAAAAAAGTGGCTGTGGGAGAAGCCATTACACCTTTACAACTGGAAAAAGAGGGGCAGAAAGTACCCGATCCCCATGTTTGGGGTTCGGCAAAAAATGGCATAATCATGGTGGAAAAAATCCGAGATCAATTGATTGAATTAAGTCCCGAAGATAAAGAGATTTTTACTGAAAATGCCGCCCAATTAATCAGGGAATTAGAAAATCTTGATCGCTGGATTACTGTGGCTATTGAAACTATCCCCCCTTCCCAAAGGCAATTAGTCACCACTCATGACGCTTTTCAGTATTATGCTCATGCCTACGGGTTAAAAGTAGCGGGAACTTTAATTGGCATTAGTACCGAAGAACAACCAAGCGCCCAAACGGTGAAAAATTTAGCCGATGCTATTAAAAATCTCCAGGTTCCTGCTATCTTTGCCGAGACGACTATTAATCCCGCTTTAATTACCACTGTAGCCGCAGAAGCGGGGGTAAAATTAGCACCACAACAATTATATTCTGATTCGATCGGCGCGGTGGGTACTGGAGGGGATAGTTATGTAAAAATGCTGAAAGAAAATACTCGATCGATCGTGGAATCTTTAGGGGGAAAAGTACCCGAATAAAAATAAATAATTGGGGGAAGTGGGGTAGTGGGGAAGTGGGGAATTTGGGTGATGGGGGTGCGTTACCCTAGGCTAACACCCCCACGGGGTTTATTTGCCAAATCCTTTACCGCGATTGACAGCAGGTAAAATGAGACAACTGTTAATCTGTTCTTTTAGGGTTTCATGATCGAGATTTTGACCGATAAGAACTAGCTGATTTTTGGGAGTACCTTTCCATTCGTCGTCTTCGAGAGTAAAACGTTTGCCACTGAGGTGAAAAATATGACGTTTAGGACTTTCATCAAACCAGAGAATCCCCTTAGCGCGGAAAACGCTTTCCGGTAACTGATTATCGAGGAAATATTGGAACTTCCGAATCGAAAAAGGTTGGTCACTAGCAAAGGAAATAGAAGTAAATCCATCTACCTCTAAATGATTGGAATGGTCGTGATGATCATGATCGTGGTGATGATGATCGTGATCATGATCGCAATGGTCGTGATCGTGGTCGTGGTGATCATGGTCGTGGTGTTCTTCTTCTGTGTCGAAATATTTATCCGATTCAAATAGTCCGACGCTGAGAATTAAGGGTAAAGGAACCTGACTTTTGCTAGTACGAAGAATTCTCGCTCCTTGCTTCATGTCCCGGATTCTTATTTCTAAAGAATCCACATCCGCTTCATCCACTAGATCGGTTTTATTGAGAACAATAATATCACCGTAGGTGATTTGACTTAAGGCCGCTTGCGAGTTGAATAAATCGAGACTAAAATTGGCACAATCCACCATAGTGACAATGGAATCTAAACGGGTCATTTCCCGTAATTCTGTACCTAAAAAGGTTAAAGCTACCGGTAAAGGATCGGCTAATCCCGTGGTTTCTACGACTAAATAATCGATTTTTTCGGGACGTTCGAGAATTTTATAAACTGCTTGAATTAAATCCTCGTTGATCGTGCAGCAAATACAGCCATTATTTAATTCTACCATGCTGTCATCACTACTGATAATCAGTTCATTATCGATACCGATTTCACCGAATTCATTGACAAGAACAGCAGTTTTTAATCCCTGTTGATTGCTGAGAATATGATTGAGGAGAGTAGTCTTACCACTACCAAGAAACCCAGTAATAATTGTTACCGGTAGCCCTTTTTTTGGCACTGACATCGTGTTAATAGCTTGTGATTCGACGGTTTGCATAATGATTTGGGGGTGAGTATTCTGTCACTAAAAAGCGATTTTTCGGGATGAGATAGCTAGTTTTTCTCGATCAAACAGTCTCCACTCGATCGCCGACTATTTTTATTGTAGATATTTTTGGACCACATCCCATCCTGTTAGGGTAACAAAAAGAAAACCCAGAAACAATAAAAGATTAGTGCCGATGTGGAGAGACCGCGCTAGAGGTGGACGAGTTGTAATGTTCAGGCCGCTAATTGCCGAAACAAAAACCAGAAAAACCACCGATAAACCCGCTATCAGGTGGGAAGAGTGGCCTAAACTGCCATAATGACCGATTGTTCCCACTAATCCGATTCCCAGTAGAATTAAGACCAAAGCAACCATGATCAGGCCGCTGAGGAGATGAAAGGATCTTAACCATTTCGGTCGAGATTGGCCCGCAAGTCGTCGATAACCCATGTTTACCCCCGAAACCGCTAATAAAAAATAGGCAAAGAGAGCAAATCCCATCGACCAAGCGGCAATTTTCCATAACCAGAGAAAGGAAGGGAGATTCATAGGGGTGGGATTATTATTAGCAAGGAAAGGGACGACCGATCGTGTTAATTTAAGTTTACCGGACAAAAATCAGCAAGTTAGGGCTAATATGTCTCATCTCACCATCGACACGGAAAATAATCAGCGTCAACCCTTTGAGTTACCCGGGGCTAAACCCCATTATAACCCCGATCGACCCGGACAAGTTAATCATATTTTTCTCGATTTAATTATTGATATTCCCCAACAAAGTTTTCAGGGCAGCTGTCAGATTACCCTCACCCCCATTCGTCAGGGAATTAGCAGTTTAACTCTGGATGCGGTGGATTTAAATATTAATTCTGTGTTCATTGAAGGTATCAGTCAACCCTTTGACTATGATCGTTCTCTTCTGACCATTCATCTGCTGCAACCCACTACCGATAAACCGATTATCCTGACGATTAACTATCAGGTTAAGCAACCACAACGGGGATTATATTTTATCGGCCCCGACGAATATTATCCCGATAAACCGATGCAAGTTTGGACCCAGGGAGAAGATGAAGATTCTCGCTTTTGGTTTCCCTGTTTTGATTACCCCGGCCAATTAGCCACTTCCGAAATTCGGGTGAAAATTCCCCAACCCTATATCGCTATTTCTAACGGGGAATTAATCTCGGTGGCAACCGTTGGTGAAGAACGAATTTATCACTGGTCACAAAAGCAAATTCATCCTACCTATTTAATGACTCTTGCGGTGGGATATTTTGCCGAATTATGCGACTCATGGAATGGTGTTCCTGTCACTTATTATGTGGAAAAAGGACGGGAAGAAGAGGGCCAAAGAAGTATGGGTAAAACTCCCCGCATGATCGAGTTTTTTAGCCAAAAGTTTGGTTATCCCTATCCCTATCCCAAATACGCGCAAGTTTGTGTAGATGATTTTATTTTTGGTGGGATGGAAAATACCTCCACCACAATTTTAACCGATCGCTGTTTAATTGATCAAAGAGCCAGCATCGATCATACTTGGACAGAAAGCTTAGTTGCCCATGAATTAGCTCATCAATGGTTCGGTGATTTAGTGGTAATTAAACACTGGTCTCACGCTTGGATTAAAGAGGGAATGGCCTCCTATTCTGAGGTTTTATGGACAGAATCGGAATACGGAAAAGCTGCTGCTAGTTATTATTTATTAGGGGAAGCAAGAAGTTATTTAGAAGAAGATACTTCCCGCTATCGTCGTCCGATTGTTACTCATGTTTATCGAGAAGCGATCGAACTTTATGATCGTCATCTCTACGAAAAAGGTGCTTGTGTTTATCACATGATCCGCTCTATTTTAGGGGAAGATTTATTCGGAAAAGCGATTCAGACTTTTGTGCGAGATAATGCCCATAAAACCGTGGAAACTGTGGACTTATTACGGGCGATCGAAAAAGCGACCGGGTACAATTTATTATTCCTTTTTGATCAGTACGTTTATCGCGGTGGTCATCCCGATTATAAGGTGGCCTACAGTTGGGACAATCAGAATAATTTAGCCCAATTAACTGTCACCCAAACCCAGGACGAAAAAGAACTATTCGACTTGAAAATTCCCGTCGCTTTTGCCTATCTCAACTCTGAGGATATTACCTACAATCTGCGGATTCACCAAAAAGAACAAACTTTCTATTTTCCCCTAGCACAAAAGCCCGATTTTGTCAAGTTCGATCGGGGTAATAATTTCCTCAAAACCGTCACTCTTGAGTATCCCATCGGTGAATTAAAAGCGCAATTACAACAGGATCCCGATCCAATTTCCCGTATCTATGCAGCCATAGCCATTGCTAAAAAAGGCGGTTTAGAAGCGATCGAAGCTTTAGGGACATCCCTAGAAAATGAGCCTTTTTGGGGGGTGCGTGTGGAGGTGGCCAAACAGTTAGCAACTCTTGGTTTAGATCAGGCGGTTACTGCTTTAATTAAAGGTTTAAACGATGAAAAAGCACAAGTCCGTCGGGCAATTGTCGAGGGATTAAGTGAAATTAAAACCTTAGATAGTTATAATGCGCTTAAATCCCTATTAGAAACTGGAGATGCTAGTTATTATGTGGAAGCGGCCGCGGCGCGAGGATTAGGCTCCATGGCCGTGGGACAATTGCAAAATAAAGAAGGGGAAATTATTGACCTGCTCAATCATGTTTTACAGTTAAGAAAGGGGTGGAATGAGGTAGTAAGAGCGGGCGCAATTGGGGGTTTAAGCCAGTTAAAAACCTCGTCGGCGGCTTTGGAGTCAATTTTGACCTACACGGCTTTAGGCACGCCTCAACCCCTGAGATTAGGGGCTATCCGCGCCCTGGGAGCGATTTCTTCCGGACAAACCACCGACAAATTAACCGTAATTTTGGAACGTTTAGAAACCATTGCCAAGGAGACTTTTTTCTTGACGCAAGTGGCAGTGTGTAACGCTTTAGGACAGATAGAAAATGCCAAAGCTATCGCTATTTTACAAGCTTTGAGCGATCGAACTCCCGATGGTCGCGTCCGTCGTGTAGCGGAGGAAGCAGTACAAAAAGTCCAGAAAAAATTAGGTTCCGAGAAAGCAATTCAGGAAATTCGCGAGGAATTAGAAAAAATGAAACAGGAAAATCAGGAACTTAAAAGTCGTTTGACCAAATTAGAGGCGAAAAATAGTTAATTAACCTGAGTTATCAGTTATCAGTTATCAGTTATCAGTTATCAGTTGAGTATAGGCTACATATCAGAACAGGCAAAAGGCAATAGGGGCAATAGATAATCAGTTTTTAATAACCAGATTTTAGTATCATTCATTAGTTATCTGTTTACTGTCTTGAGAGAACCATGGGATTAGGAGAAACAGACACCAGAGCCAAATTAATTGACCCCGTCCTGCATCAAAGAGGATGGACCGAGGATTGTCTCAAGCGAGAAGAAACCCCGGGGGCAATTCAAATTATCGATGGGGAAGCCGAACGCGCCAGGGGAAGGATCGATTATACCCTGCGAGTGGCCGTCAGTAGCGACAGCCAACCCTTAGCCGTCGCCCTAATAGAAGCAAAAAAGGAAGATGCGCCCCCCACTGAAGGCTTAGAACAGGTTAAACGCTATGCCAAAGGGTTAAATGTACCGTTTGTGTACTCCTGTAACGGTCATCTTTTTGTCGAACACGATCGCACGACGAATATAACTTCAGCCCCTCAGCCCCTCAGCCAATTTCCTACCCCGGCCGAACTGAGGGGGAGATACGAGCAGTATGTAGGCTTCAGCCTAGCAGAGGAGGTCGCCCGTCCCCTGCTGACTCCCTATAAGGGGGGAGAAGGAGGACGGCGTTACTACCAAGATGCTGCCATCCGCGCTGCTTTGGAAAAAATTGCCCGCTGCCAGCAAACAGGCTCCCCGGCGCGAGTCCTTCTAACCCTGGCAACGGGCGCGGGTAAGACTTTTATTGCCTGTAACCTACTGCGAAAAATAGCAGATGCCGGACAGTTGCGGCGGGCTTTATTTGTCTGCGATCGCGATGAGTTGAGAACCCAGGGGGCGGCGGCTTTGCAAATTGCCTTCGGTTCCGAGGCGGCGGAAGTAGAAAAGAACCAACCCCACAAGAATGCCCGTGTTTTAATTGCCACCTATCAAACCCTGAATGTGGACAAGGAAGAGGACATGGGGAATTTTTTAACCACCCATTACCCGGAAAATTATTTCAGCCATATCATCATCGATGAGTGTCACCGTTCCGCTTGGGGTAAGTGGTCGCAAGTTCTCACCCGCAACAGTGAGGCGGTACAGGTGGGGTTGACGGCAACTCCCCGGGAATTGGAGTTTACAGAAGACTCGCCCGAATCAGAAGCCGATAGACAAATCACCGCCGATAATATGGCCTATTTTGGCGAACCTGTCTATGAATACGACATCGGACAAGGGATAGAGGATGGCTATCTTGCCGCCTGCGAAATTGTTAGGAGCGCCATCAACCTCGATGACACGGGCATTACAGTGGAGGAGGTCATCAGCAGAAATCCCCTTGATGCCAACACGGGACAGCCCATCCCAGAGGCAGAAATTAGGGAAATGTACGAGAAAACCAGTTATGAGCGGTTAATTTTGCTCCCTGACCGTGTGATGGCGATGGCGGGGGATTTATTTAATCATTTGTTAACAACGGGGGGAGTGGAACAGAAAACGATTATCTTCTGTGTTAATGACCGCCATGCTGATGCTGTAGCCATTGAGATGAATAATCTCTATGCTCGTTGGTGTGCCGCTAAGGGGGAAAAGCCGAAGGATTATTATGCTTTCAAGTGTACGGCCAAATCTTCGGGTAATGACTATTTGCCGGATTTAAAGGGCAGTTCCCGTTCCCATTTTGTCGCGACGACGGTAGATCTTTTAACCACCGGCGTCGATGTCCCCAATGTGAGAAATATTGTCTTTTTTAAATATGTCAATTCTCCCATTAGTTTCTATCAAATGGTAGGGCGGGGGACGCGGTTGCATCTACCCACTAATAAGTTAATGTTTCGGGTGTATGACTACACTAATGCTACCCGTTTATTTGGGGAGAAGTTTCTCGATAAGTTAGCCACCAAAAAGGGTACGGCGGCGGAACCAAAGGAAAGGCAGCAACGGCGGGTTATCTCCGTTGAGGGGTTCGAGGTGAATATTACTCCGGTGGGGCGCTATATTCTGACGACGGTGGACGGAGAAACGAAGCCGATAACGGTAGAAGAGTATCGAGAGAGGCTGGCGGAATCCTTGGTTAATCAGGTGACTAATTTGACCTTATTTCGTTCAATTTGGGTTCAGCCGGAGGAGCGGGGGAGGTTATTACAAATATTGCCTGATGGGGGGCGATCGGCAAGTATAATTAGGACACTAGATGAGTTGGAAGCTTGCGATTTATTTGATGTTTTGGGAGAGTTAGGTTATGGTTTGCACCGTCTGACTCGTCTGGAAAGAGCGGAAGCTTTTAGTTATAAACAGGAGGATTGGTTACGCGAAATGCCAGAGGAAACGGCGGCGACAGTGAGGGCGATCGCTTCTCAGTTTGGTAAGTCGGGGACGGAAGGATTAGAAAATAAGCTCATTTTTCAAGTGCCGGAAGTGACTAAGGCTGGGGGATTGGCGGCGTTAAAGTTAGTAGGTAAACCCTCTGAGATCATACAGGAAACTAAGATAAGATTGTTTGCCGCTTAGGGGTTTCTAAATAGAACAGAAAGCGGGTTTCTAGTAAATAGCTAAATTAAGGCTCAGATTTTGTTAAGAAACCCGCTTTCTCCCAGCTTCTTTCTCCAAGCTTGTTGAATGGTATAATATCTGATTAGGATAGGAATGTTATTTTTATTGGGTGATTCCAAGAGAGTGGTGGGTTACGCTATCGCTAACCCACCCTACGCATTGGAGGGGGGTGAGTGCATTGGTAGGGTGGGTTAGACGGCAACAATCTAGGCGTTAAAGTCAATCTAACAATCCGTCGTAACCCACCGTTTTAGTCAACCGAAAGGATGTTTGATTTATGTTTGAAAATAAGATTGATCAGGTTTTACACGCGTTAAAGGAGATGTTGGGATGAGTTGGACAGAAGTAGCTTTAGTCGATGTCTGTAAACCAAAGCAGTGGAAAACTATTCCAATATCAGCATTAAAAAAAGAAGGGTATCCTGTATATGGTGCGAATGGAGTCATTGGTTTTTACGATGAATTTAATCATCTTGAAGAGACATTAATGATTACATGTAGAGGAGCTACTTGCTGAGATCATACAGGAAACTAAGATAAGATTGTTTGCCGCTTAGGGTTTTTAATTTGGGATTGGTATTTGAATGTTTATGATTGGGCAAGGGAGTTATTATGAGTCAGGAAAATGATCGGCAGTTGCCCGATGGTTGGCAGTGGGTAAAGTTGGGGGATGTTTGCCGTGATGTTTCAGATGGCAGTCATTTTACTCCAACTTATATTGAAGAAGGAATACCATTTTTATCAGTAAAAAATATTAGAGAAACTGGGATTAATTTTGATGACTGTAAGTTTATATGTGAAGAAGAACATAAAAAGCTATGTAAACGATGTAAGCCAGAAAAAGGAGATGTACTCTATACAAAAGTTGGTACTACAGGTATTGCTAAAGCTATTGATATTAATCGAGAATTCAGTATTTTTGTCAGCGTAGCACTTTTAAAGCTTAAATCAGAAGTTATTCCAGAATATTTAGAGAAGGTCTTAAATGCTCCGATTTGTAAAAAACAAGCAGAAAGCCTAACTCAGGGAGCAGCTAATCGTAACCTTGTTATCAAAGATTTAAAATGTATTGAAATCCCCCTCCCACCCCTAAGCGAACAAAAACGAATAGCCGCCATTCTTAATGAACAGATGGAAGCGGTAGAAAAGGCACGAAAAGCAACAGAAGCACAGTTAGAAGCTGCCAAGGCTTTACCTGCTGCCTATCTTCGGGCTGTTTTTGAAAGTGAGGAGGCTAATTCTTGGGAGAGGAGAAAGTTAGGGGAAATATGTCAAAGTAATGGTCAATATGGAACATCTGAAAAATCTACTAATGTAAATCAAGGTTTGCCTGTTCTTAGAATGGGAAACATTATAGAAGGGAAAATAAATTGGTCTGATTTAATGTATGTTAATTTACCGACCGACGAAGAAACCAAATTTTTATTAAAGAAAGGCGATGTTTTATTTAACAGGACAAATAGTGCTGAATTAGTAGGGAAAACCGCAGTTTTTGACGCTGAATTTAAAGCAGTATTCGCATCTTATTTGATTCGATTTAAAATGAGATACAACTTAGCAGATCCCTATTATATTTCTGCTTATATAAATTCAAGACAAGGTAGGAAATTCATAGAAGCTAATATGACTCGCGCTATAGGACAGGTGAATATTAGTGCTTCTACTATGTACAATATGCCAATTCCTATTCCTCCTACTTTAGAAAAACAAAAACAAATCGCCTCAACTCTAACCGAACAAATGCAAGAAGTGGAACGACTAAAACAGAACTTAAAAGAGCAACTCGACACCATCAATAAACTCCCCGCCGTCCTATTGCGCCGCGCCTTTAAGGGAGAATTATAGTTATGCAAACAATAGACATAGAAAAAACACAGCAAGCATGGACAAACTTAAACCAAATACTGTTCATACCTCGTACCGAATCAGAAGAAAATCGCTATTATTTTACTAAATGACAGAAAACCTAATTATCAAATATGACCCAACGGGAGACATTCTCTATATCAATAAATGCGCTCCCTATCCCGAACAAGAATCAGAAGAATTAGGAGATGATATTATTGTGAGAGTCAACCCCCAAACCGAAGAAATCGAAAACCTAGAAATCCTATTCTTTTCTCAAAGAATGCAAGAAAACAACGAACTCCAACTCCCCCTCATCGCCAATCTCCGCTTGGCAGGTTAGACAAATTAGGTAAACTCAATGGCTAAAAAAAACAGCAACGACAACGGTAAAACCTTCACCACCCAACAGGGACTTAACAGCTACATCAAAGGCATCTGCGACATCATGCGGCGTTCCAACTGTGCCGGTGCTTTACAGTACGTCCCCGAACTCAGTTGGCTACTGTTCCTCAAAATCCTTGACGACACCGAACAGCGAGAAGCGGAAGAAGCGGAAGCCGTGGGGGACTCTTTTGCCGATTCCATCCCCGAACCCTACCGTTGGCGAGATTGGGCCAACCCTGAAGGCAACCGCCGCCTTAACCTGCAAATGGGGCAAATGGGTCAATTTCTGCCCTTTGTCAATGAAAAAGTCATTCCCTACCTCAAAAGTCTCAAAAACAAACCCCAAGCCACCCCCCGCCAAAAAATTATCAGTGAGGTCATATCCAGTGTCGAACGAGTCCGCATCGACACCGAAACCAACCTGTTAGACATCCTCGATAAAATCCACGAAATCGACTACATTGACCCTACCCACATCTTCCCCATCTCCCAAGTTTACGAGGGATTGCTGTTGAAAATGGGAGAAAAAAACAACGATGGCGGTCAATTCTTTACCCCCCGGGAAGTCATCCGGGCAATGGTCAAAGCCATCGCCCCCCAAGTAGGAGAAACCATCTATGACCCCTGCTGCGGCACGGGCGGATTCCTGGCCCAATCCTACGAATATATCCGCGATTTCCTAGCAGATGACATCACCCCCGAACAGCTAGAAACCATCAAACTAAAAACCTTTTACGGAAGGGAAAAAGAGAACCTCATCTACCCCATTGCCCTCGCTAATTTAGTCCTACACGGCATCGATTACCCCCACCTCTGGCACGGCAACACCTTAAACCGAGAAGTCATCTATGGCGACCTGTTCCAAGATGCTCCGCCCCAGTTCGATATTATCCTCACTAACCCTCCCTTTGGCGGCAAAGAACACAGGACCGTACAGGCACAATTTGCCTATAAAACCAGTGCTACTCAAGTCCTATTTTTACAGCACGTTATCGATAGTTTGAAACCGGGGGGACGCTGCGGTATCGTCCTAGATGAAGGGGTGTTATTTCGCACCAATGAAAATGCTTTTGTCCAGAGCAAACGAAAACTATTAAACGACTGTAATCTCTGGTGTATCGTTAGTTTGCCCGCGGGGACTTTTGTGGCTGCCGGTGGGGGTGTTAAAGCTAACATCCTCTTTTTTACTAAAGGTAAACCCACTGAAAAAATCTGGTATTATGACCTGTCCGATGTCAAAGTTACCAAGCGCAAACCCCTGATGATGAATCACTTTCAGGAGTTTATAGAACTATTACCCAACCGAGAAGATAGTGAGAGGAGTTGGACAATCACCCGTGAAGAAATCGAAGCCAAAAACTTTGACCTCAAGGCTGTCAATCTTAACACCAAAGTAGATGAAGATAAAAGCACCGTCAAGGAATTGCTAGATTTTATTGAGGAGAAAGGTAAAGAAGTTGCTCTAACTCTATCAGTGCTGAGAAAGTGGGAGCGGTGAAGGTCACTTACAGCTTTATGAAAAATTTTTAATAAACCTAGAGTTTTTAAATTGAGTAATCGATAACTTTCTCACTTTTATTGTCAAAATCAGTGAGTAAGGTCGCTTTTCTCGGTTTTAAATGTACCGTTTGTTCTGGTTGTAACTGTAATTGCTTGTATTCCTCCCGATTGAGATAAGCCACCACCATTTCCCCATCGGCTAACATTAATTCTACTTGTATTTCCCAGCCTAAATGAATAACTCTTTTTACCACTGCCCAACTATTCAAACCATCTTGTTCGGGCATAATTTCCAGGTCGTGGGGACGGATAAAAACGGTGGAATTATCACCCGGATGATGTCCATTTCCTAATCCTGCTAAACTGGGTAAGATATTCACTTCCCCAATAAATTGCATCACAAAAGCTGTGGCCGGATGATCGTAAATTTCGGCGGGAGAACCCACCTGTTCAATTTTACCATGATTCATCACGACAATCGTATCAGCTACTTCCATTGCTTCCTCTTGATCGTGGGTAACAAAAACACTGGTAACGTGAACTTCTTTATGTAAATTTCTCAGCCATACCCTTAATTCTTTTCTGACTTTTGCATCTAAAGCTCCAAAGGGTTCATCTAATAATAATACATTCGGTTGAATGGCTAAAGCGCGGGCTAAAGCTACTCGCTGCCGTTGTCCTCCCGATAATTGGGCGGGATAGCGATCGCCTAATCCTTGTAATTGAATTAATTCTAATAATTCCTCAACTTTTTTCTTAATTAATGGCGATTTTTGCTGGCGAATTTCTAGCCCAAAAGCAATATTTTGACGGACAGTTAAATGTTTAAATAGGGCATAATGTTGAAAAACAAAGCCGATATTTCTCCGTCTAGGATCCACACGGGTGGTATCTTGTCCGTTAATGATAATCGCGCCACTGTCGGGACTTTCTAATCCCGCAATTGAACGTAATAAGGTAGATTTTCCCGATCCCGATGGTCCGAGGAGGGCGACTAATTTGCCTTCAGGAATGGTTAAACTGATATTATCTAAAGCCTGAAAATTGCCGAAACGTTTAGAAACTTGCTGGATAGTAATACTCATATTTTTAGGTTTTTTGTAGAACGTAGGTTGGGTTGAAGCATGAAACCCAACGCCTTCATGATTTTTAGGTTTTTTGTAGTTAGGTAGTGTGAATTTTGTGGGCGGTTTTACGTTCGAGAATTTCTTTGATAATTAAAGTAACTCCTGCTAGTAAAGCTAGGATAGCCGCCGCACTAAAAGCGGCAGGAGTTAGATAATTTTTATAGGCCTGTTCTACGAAAATTGGCAGGGTAGCAGTTCTCCCTAAAATACTGCCAGAAACCACAGAAACCGCCCCAAATTCTCCCATCGCCCGGGCATTAGTTAACAGCACTCCGTACATCAATCCCCAACGAATATTGGGTAAAGTTATGCGCCAGAAAATCTGCCAATCACTTGCCCCTAAAGTGCGCCCCGCTTCCTCTTGTTCCAAGCCAATTTCTTCTAAGACTGGGATAACTTCTCTAGCGACAAAAGGCATAGTAACAAATATAGTTGCTAATACCATTCCGGGTAAAGCAAAAAGTATTTTTATATCGAAAAATTCTAGGAAAGAACCTAACCAACCATTGCGCCCATAGAGCAGTACAATCATTAAACCCGCTACCACGGGAGAAACGGCAAAAGGTAAGTCAATTAAACTAATTAATAAAGTTTTGCCACGAAATTGATTGCGAGCAATTACCCAAGCTGCACAAAGTCCAAAAATTGTGTTTAAAGGTACAGTAATTAGGGCAATAATTACTGTTAATTTTACCGCTTCGATAAAGTCAGAAGTTCCCGCCGCTTCTAAAAAAGCTTGGAATCCATTGCGAAAAGCATAGTAAAATACTGCCGCTGCTGGAATAAATAATAATAGTGCCAGATAAACAAGGGCGATGATAATTAGTAGGGGTTTGTAATCCCACTCTTTCGGTTTAGTTGATTTTTTTAGACTCAGCATTTTTGATCTGTCTCCAGTTATACCCTAATATTTTTTACTCTTTACTTAACTCTGTATTTTTGCCCCCATTGCTGCAGGAAATTAATTACTACTAACATGAACAAAGAAACCAGTAATAAAACCATGCCGATTACTGTCGCACCTGTGTAATCATATTCCTCTAGTCTTTGGAAGATTAAAACTGGGGCAATTAAATCCTTAAAGGGAATATTAGAGGAGATAATAACTACGGAACCATATTCACCGATCGCTCTGGCAAAACCGAGGGCAACTCCTGTTAAAATAGCGGGTAGTATTGTGGGAAAAATAACTCGCCAGAAGATTTGCCAAGAGGAAGCACCGAGGGATAAAGCCGCTTCTTCTACCTCTTTTTCCATTTCCTGTAAAACCGGCTGTAAGGTGCGGACAATGAAGGGTAAAGCGATAAATAACATCGCCACAAAAACCCCTAAAATGGTAAAGGATATCTTAATGCCAAAGGGGGCAAAAAATTGACCGAGCCAACCGTTATCACTGTAAACTGTGGCTAGGACTAAACCGGCAACAGAAGTGGGTAAAGCAAAGGGCAAATCTACACAAGCATCGACAATTTTTTTACCCGGGAATCGATAACGCACTAATACCCAAGCGATAATAGTGCCAAAAACTCCGTCAATTAATCCGGCGATTAAGGAAGTAAAAAAAGTGACTTGGTAGGCGGATAAAGAAATCGGTAAAGTGGCAATGCGCCAAAATTCGGCAAAACCAAGAGTTAGGGATTTAGCAAATAGTGCCGCCGCCGGTAAAACCAACAAAACCACTAGATAACTAATGGTAATTACCCAAGGAATAGAAACTTTTTTCAGGGGTTGACTGGGAGATAAAGATAATTGTGGGTTAGCCATTGTTTATTATTGCTAGAGATTACCAATTGTCCGCTTCTTCAAGAACTTGTGCTGAATCATACCAAACTTCTACATCTAAATCTGCCAGATAGGAAAGGGCATTTTCTATCCCTTGGGAGTTGCCTTGTAGTTGTAGATCGAACCAGCCATCTTGATTATTATTTGCCGCTAACAAAGCGGAAAATATATTCACTTTTAGACCAGGAAAAGACCCTAAACGTGCTATAATTGGCTCGTTAATATATTGTTTAGGAATCCGAATTTTTATTCTTCGGGACGTGGGGCGATCGAGTCCTGATTGATCGAGATGTAAGTCACTTTGGGGATGATTAATAGTTTGCCATTGAGGTTGATTATCCATGGGTTTCCTCCTTAGGATTTACCAGCTTTAGTCAGAATTTTATCGAACAAGGCTCCATCATCAAAGAATTGCTTTTGTACTTTATCCCAACCGCCTAAATCCTGCACGGTAAAGAGATTTTTTATCTGAGGAAATTTACTCTCAAACTCTTTAAATACCGTCGGTTCAACGGGACGAAACCCCACCTGAGCAAATTCTCTTTGCGCCGCGGGAGTAAATAAAAACTGCACAAAAGCCTCGGCCACTTTTCTCGTACCTTTTTTATCCACATTGGCATCAACAACCGCCACGGGATTATCAATAGAAATATTGTAATCGGTGGGAACAGTGTAGGACAACTTCTCGCCTTTTTGGTTAGCGAGAATCATCTCATTTTCGTAATTAATCAGCACATTTCCCTGGCCTTGTTTAAAAAATACATCACTAGATTCGCGAGCATCTCTAGGTAAAACTGGCGCATTTTTAAACACTTTTTCGACAAAAGTTTGCGCCGCTTGTTCACTGCCTCCCGCTTGCGTCACCGAACCCCAAAGAGCGAGAAAATTCCAGCGCGCTCCGCCAGAAGTCTTGGGATTAGCGGTAATAACTTTAATATTATCCTTGGCTAAATCTGACCATTGATTAATTTTAATATTGGCATCACGAGGAACAAAAGCCACTACAGATTTATGAACAATAGAGTCATTGGGAGCTTCTTTTTCCCAACCGGGTTGAATTAATCCCGCTTGCTCAATTTTCTTGGTATCCAAAGCTAAAGCCAACGCTACCACATCCGCTTCTAAACCATCGATAACGGCACGAGTTTGGGAACCGGAACCACCATAACTCTGTTCAAAAGTTACCTTTTGCCCCGTTTTTTGTTGCCATTCCTCGACAAATTTGGGAATGATTTTTTCGTAGGCACTTTGGGTGACAGCATAGGAAACAAGCGTCACAGTCACGGGTTTTTGGCTGTCATTGCCGCTATTGGTGGGGGATGGGGTGCAGGATACCAGCGTTCCCCCCGTCAGGACAGTTGCCACGAGTAGGGATAAACAAGACTGGGATGACTGCATCGGCGGCGCTCCTGAGATTTACTCTAAGGTTGTATCTGTTTTCAGGTCTAGTTTAATCCTACAGCACAGGAAACAAAATTTCAATACATTTATAAAACAAATTGGGAATAAGGTGATAACAAGGGAAACTGTGAGAAGATGGAATCAGTGCTACATCTAGGTTTGAGACTATGGGCAAGAGCGTCAAAGCCAAAAAAACAACCCTCCTACAACAACTGATTAACCAGAGTTTTCTCTTTCGCGGACTAGAGGAAGCTTGGTTAAGTCAGTATCTCGATGCCGACAATCTCAAGCTAGAGACGCTATTTTCCAATCGTCCCGTCTATACGGCTTTTCTCCCCGATGAATTTCTAGATGTTTTGTATGTGATTTTGAATGAGGGTGTAATCGTCGTCCGCAGCACTCCCCTCGACCGGATTATTGCCATTACCTACCCCGGTGGCTGTTTTGGCATGAGGAGTTTACCCTTTAGTTATGGTTTAGCCAGTCGCGCCTTTCCCTGTTTGGTGGAATCCTATAAAACTACCCACGTCCTGAAAATTCCCTTATCGGCGCTAGAAAAGATTTACAACGATAACCAAAGTTTTCGTCAACGGTACTGTTTGTTATTTGAATTACAGCAAAAATTCGAGTATCATTTGCTTAATTGCAGTAGCTATCCACCCCAAGCTGTAGCCACTTTACTCAGAGCTTTAATCTATCAAGAAAGAGAATTAGGCAGTCAACCAGATGCCGAAAATATCTATACTTTTGATCTATCCGTCGATGTGATTGCTCGCGCTTGTCAACTCAATCAACGCACCGTCGAACAGGTATTAAAAGGATTGCAAACCGTGGGATTAATTGCCTCAGAATCGACGGGGGATTTAATTCGGGTACTAGATGCCGAGGGTTTAAAAGAAGTGTACAGTGCCACCCGGGATAAAGTTAATTGGTGGCCCCTAAGATAAGTAGGGTTGTCCCTATTTACCCTTGCAATTGACAGCGCTTTAAGGCATCTTCGGCAGCCGCTTTGGTGGCATCCTGTTTCCGTTTACCTTTACCTGTACCGTAGAGAAGATTATTAACCCGCACTTCGGCAGTAAATTCCCTAGCGTGGGGGGGTCCTGTAACATCAATGATCGCATATTCTGGATTAGAGGCGAAATTGGCCAAGGCCCACTGTTGAAAGAGATTTTTGGCATCGATAAAAGATGGCGATTCCGATTGTTGAGAGACTAAATGAGAGGCTACAGGGATAAAAAGCCCGTGCAGATAATTTTTAACCGCATTTAACCCCGAATCTAGATAATAAGCCCCAATTATCGCTTCAAAAGTGTCCGCTAATAGGGTAGGATTCGATCGCCCCCGATCTTTAATTGCCCCCTTACCCAAACGCATTAACTCCCCCAGGCCGATTTCAAGGCCCAATTGCGCTAATTGTTCTTCTTTGACCAAATTTGACCGCAAACGGGTTAATTCTGCCTCATTCATGGCGGGATATTTTTGATACAACAGTTCGCCCACCAAAAAAGCCAAAATCGCATCGCCCAAAAATTCTAGGCGCTCGTTATTTTCCGTCAATTCCGACTGTTCATTGACATAGGAACGATGGGTTAAAGCTTGGGTGAGAAGGAGAGCATTTTGAAAAGGAGGCAAACAAGACATTACAGAAATGATCAAGTCAAGAGCATTTCTTATCTTAATCCGACCCCACCCCGAATAGATGAGACGAACGATGCTTTTTTTACTGTTTTTTCCGGCTAGTTTAGGCATAATCTCCCAAATCTTCTCACCGGAAAACCTATCCGCTGCTATTCTTGCCCTAGGTACCCTGGGGATGTGTATGGAACAGGCACGCATGGCAGCGGTGGACTTGGGAGAAATTGCCCAATTTCAGCAAAAAACCAGCGATCCTCGCCTCGATCGCTTTTTTATCGTCACAATTAGTACAATTGTTTTAGAATTATCGGGCTTTTATCTGGCTGCCCTCTGGATAGGATGGGGAGCTTTAATAGTTTTAGTTAGTCAAATTTGGTTTCATTGTTTAGCCAAAATTCAACTGCAGCCAAGCACAGAAAAAATCATTGACCATGGCATAGTGCCACGTTTACCCATCTTACTCGCCGACGGAATCGGCATAATCTTCGTGGCTTTCTGGTTAGCCAAAATCGCTCCCCTAATTATGGCCATAACTTTAACGACAATGTTATTAATCTACGGCTCTATTAAGTATCTTTTCAGAACTGGGGAGGGGGGAGAAAGTAACCTCCAGAGGCGGCAATCCCTATAAATGGGCGCTCAGAGACTCTGACGCAGTTTAAATTCAGTACAGCTTACCACAACCGACAGCGAGGCGAGTGGCACCAGTGGGTATTTTATCGAATAAAAAAGATATTTCAGGTTAAAAATGAAATAAAAAGCGTAAATAAGCTTAAATATGCTCTTTAATGCCTAATTATAGGCTTGTTTAAGTGATGACAAGCTAATTATCCTCTAGTCTTCGTTAAAAATTAATTAGTAATTATTCTCAATTATTTGAGGCGATTACTCTAGCTGCGATCCAAGATTCATGCTGAAAAGCCTTGATTGTCAAAGGCTGATCAGGCTAAAAATACTGAGGCATCAAAGGATACCGAGCAACTGTAACAATTCTTAACTTGACTTTATTGAGAATTATTCTAGACTAAGACTTAAAGCTTATTGCATATAATTATCAATAAGCTTGGTTCTATTTCCGTTAAAAGATGCCATGCAGACCTACGATAATCCTCAGATCGAATACGACTGGTGGGCAGGAAATGCCCGTTTTGCCGATAAATCAGGCTTATTTATCGTTGCTCACGTTGCTCAAGCTGCTTTAATCGCTTTTTGGGCAGGAGCCTTCACCTTATTTGAAATTTCCCAGTATCGCCCCGATATAGCCATGGCAGAACAGGGCTTAATTTTACTGCCGCACCTGGCCACTTTAGGCTTTGGAGTTGGAGAAAAGGGGCAAATCATTGATATCTATCCCTTTTTCGTGATTGGCTCAATTCATCTGATTTCTTCGGCAGTTTTGGGAGCAGGAGCCTTATTTCACCTGTTAAGAGTCCCAGAAACCCTGAAAGATTCCTCCGGTCCAGGGAAAAAATTCCATTTCGATTGGAGTGAACCCCGACAATTAGGAGTTATTCTCGGTCATCACCTGCTCTTTTTAGGTATAGCTGCATTATTGTTAGTGGCCAAAGCTATGTACTGGGGGGGATTATACGACGCAACTATCGGCGCTGTCCGAGTCGTTAGTGAACCAACCCTCGATCCTTGGGTTATCTATGGCTATCAAACCCACTTTGCTACTGTGGACAATCTCGAAGATTTAGTCGGTGGTCATATCTACGTCGGTTTAATGTTAATTGGGGGCGGTATCTGGCATATTATCGTTCCCCCGCTTAAATGGGCGAGAAATGTGCTGATTTTCTCTGGAGAAGCCATTTTATCCTATTCTTTGGGCGGAATTGCCCTAGCTGGTTTCGTGGCCGCCTATTTCTGTGGGGTAAATACCCTCGCTTATCCAGTCGAATTTTACGGGCCAATTTTAGAAGTGAAGTTAGGAATTGCTCCCTACTTTGCCGACACGGTGAAATTGCCCTTTGGAGTACATACGGCGCGCTGTTGGTTAGCTAATGCCCACTTTTTTCTCGCTTTCTTCTTTTTACAAGGTCATCTCTGGCACGCTTTACGCGCGATGGGTTTTGACTTTAAACGAGTAGAAAAAGCCTTAAATGCGATAGAAGCCTAGTTTTTTTGAGGAAAATTAGGATAAATTATCGATTTTCCTAATTTTCCCCGCTGATCAATCTTTCTAACTGTCCCTTATGCCTTACTGTACCTGTTGTAACACCAAATTGCTGCATCACATTGGACGCTCTCGCTCTTATTGGTACTGTAGTTCTTGCCGGCAGGAAATGCCAGTTTCAGAGGGAGAAAACTGTAATCAGGGGCTTTATTCCCTATCAAGGAGAATTAAGAGTTAAACTCACTTATTTCGCAACAAGGACAAATTTTATGGCAAAAATTGGCTTATTTTTTGGCACGCAAACCGGCAAAACCGAAACGGTGGCGGAAATGATTCAGAAAGAATTTGGAGGTGAGGCAATTGTAGAATTACACGATATCTCCTCCGCTTCTACCGAGGATTTTGCCCCCTACGATGCCCTGATTATCGGTTGTCCCACCTGGAATATCGGCGAATTACAAAGCGATTGGGAGGGTTTTTACGATGAATTGGATGACATTGATTTCGTCTCCAAAAAGGTCGCCTATTTCGGGATGGGGGATCAAATCGGTTATGCGGATAACTTTCAAGATGCTCTGGGGATACTGGAAGAAAAAATCGCCTCCCTGGGGGGTAAAACCGTCGGTTACTGGCCGACAGAAGGTTACGATTTTAACGAGTCGAAAGCCCTAAAAAATGGCAAATTTGTCGGTTTAGCCCTCGATGAAGACAACCAATCCGATTTAACTGAACAACGGATCAAAACCTGGGTCGCGGGACTTAAGGGCGAATTTGGCGTTTAGTTAGCTATCAATCAGTTATCAGTTATCAGTTATCAGTGAATAGTATTAAGTGGCTAGTTCGCAGCTTTCTTTTCACCAATTACTGATTACTGTTTACTGATCACTGAAAAATCCCCTATATCCTTGATTATTATGTCTCGATTACCTGATGCAGTTTGGATTAATGTTAACCCCAGTTTTCGCCGTTTTGATCGCCCGGTGTTGGATTTTTTAGCCAGGGAAGTTGCGATCGCTGATTGG
Source organism: Microcystis sp. M179S2 (assembly GCF_020245805.1). Lineage (NCBI taxonomy): Bacteria > Bacillati > Cyanobacteriota > Cyanophyceae > Chroococcales > Microcystaceae > Microcystis > Microcystis sp. M179S2. Next base: position 33,964 of record NZ_JADBUE010000069.1, read on the forward strand.
CAATACTGTCAATCTCTTGATCAGCCAGCTTCTCTTGATATTGCCTTGGTATTAATACAAGATTACCTGAAACAATGCGAGCGACCGCTGCATTTAGTCGGCCACGGCACGGGGGGATTAGTAGGATTACTGTATGCGCGTCGTTATCCGGAAAGGGTAAAATCCTTAACTTTGCTCTCTGTGGGAGTCTATCCGGCGATCGATTGGCAAGCTCATTATTATGTGCTATCAAAATTACTGCCTTGTTCTCGTCAAACTCTGCTCAATCAATCGGTTCACAATCTTTTTGGTCATCAATCCTGCGCTTTAACCCAAGAATATCGCTATCTCTTGGAACAGGATTTATTATTGTCCCTTTCTCCCCATAATCTCTATCAGAATGCTCATTTCGCCCCGGGGACAGTTCCCGTACCCCTGTTAGTCTGTGGGGGAGATATCGATACGGTAATTGATCAGCATTTATTGCAGGGATGGCAACCCTGGTTAAAGTCAGGCGATCGCATTTGGAGTTGTCACAAAGGGCGTTATTTTTTCCACTATTCCCACCCCTACAGCGTCAGTCAAGAGATTTTTAGTTTTTGGCGATCTCTAGTTCCACAGGAATTTCTTTCTGAGCCAACTGTAATTATTCCTTAATTGACAAAAATCGAGATTTATGTTAAGGCTAATACCGCTCTTTTGTCCGATCGCGATCTGGATAACGCTGCTGTTCTTTTTTACTGCTCTTTTTCTTGCTGTTGCCCAAGGGCGCCGGCAGTTGCAAAAGCTGCATCGAATTCCCTGTAGTCGCTGTGTTTTTTGTACTGGAGATTATCGCTTGAAATGTGCGGTGCATCCAATGCGTGCCTTTTCGGAAGAGGCGATCGATTGTCGGGATTTTGAGCGAGAAATTCAGGAAAATCCCCTTAATTCTCTCCCCTTGCTGACGGTAACTTTTCACTGGCTATGGAGTGTGTCTAAGCAGAGTATAGTCAGTCTAAAAAATAGGGGGGATGATTACGGACTCAACCCTTGATATACATGGCTTATAGATATTGACACAAAATCAAAAAAGGATGCTAGGCTAAAGGAGTCAGGTAAATTGTCTAGAAATGGAGCGTGAATTATGTCAGGAAGAGGTGGATGGCGCGGTGGCGCAGGACGTAAAAGAGCGTGGCAAAATGGAGAAACTCAGACTATCCGGGTTCCCATTGCCATTAAAGACCAAATACTCGATTTTAGCCAACAATTAGACCGAGGAGAGGCATTTTCCCCCAGAGACTTGCCGCTATTGCTAGAGGAAATTCTCGCTCAGTGGGAAGTTAAATGTCAGGAGAACAATAGCGCAGAATGGCAACCAGTGCGTCAACTATTGGCAGAAATAGAAGCACTACTCGCTCAAGAAACAGAGTTTAAGAGAGGACACGGGAGAAGTAAAGCCCATTGTGGCGTTTTTCGTCATTATAACCTAGATTCTGGCTGTTAAGTCGAGAATATCGTCGATAATCCCTGCTTTTAAAACGGGGAAACCTCCAGTTTGAGCGGTAAGCTATCAGCGTTGAGCTTGCCGCTAGAGGATTTGAGCGCATTTTTTTCTCAGACATCAGCCCTCCTTTGCTAAAATGATAATGATTATCGTTTTAACTAGCAATGGTCAATCAGATTGAGTATCCCCGAGCAGAAAGCCCCGTTATCGAGGAAGATTCGCAAAAAATCGTAAAAATACGCCATACTTGCGCCCATGTCTTAGCAATGGCCGTACAAACTCTCTTTCCTGAAACCAAAGTCGCTATTGGTGACTATTCATGGTTGCGGGGGAAATCTCATAACTTCATTATCACACAGTTGCAAATAATTATCAATTGGTTGAAAGCTAATCGCGATCATTCTCAGTCTCGATCGAGGGGATATTTCGAGGTGAAATCTTGGTCTTTGGCTGTTTACAGCTTTGAATGAGGGGTATAAGGAAGCTCATCTTTGGTAAGTCCCATCAGTTGGAGGAAATTTTTCTGGAAGATCCCTGTTGATTTTATTGAGAAAATTATGCAATAATTAGAGGAGAAGGTAATTCTACTAGCGGTGGTACTTATGCGGGAACCTCTCGTCACTCGTCTATTTCAACCCCGTGACCCCCTACCCTCGCGTCTGGATGCTCTTTGGTTAATCAATCGCGGTGTGGTTAAGGTGATGACGTGGGATGAGGAAGGAGAAATCGTCATCCTCGGCTATTGGGGAGAAAATGATGTGGTCGGCCGTCCCCTATCGCAGATTCAACCCTACGAGATGCAGTGCTGCACTAGCGTTGAAGCTACTTGTCTTCCTCTTGAACGGGGTAGCAGTCTTTCCTCGGCTCTCTGTCGTCACGTTCAACAAACTGAGCATTGGCTCTGTTCCCTGCGTCGCGATCGGCCTAGGCTGCGTTTTCTGAAAACTCTAATTCAATTATCGCAAAAGTTCGGTCGTCCCGCAGAAACGGGCCAGCGTATCGATATCCGTTTCACTCATCGGGAATTAGCCGAAATGGTCGGGATGACCAGAGTGAGCATTACCCGACTCATCAATGAATTCGAGCAACAAGGTCTGATTTCTCGTGCGGGAGGACATATTATTGTTTTACCTTCTGCTGACACCCAATTTCATCCTTATTAGGAGATAAACCTATGGCGATTATTCACTGGGATAAATCGATTCTGACTTTTCATCTCAAAGAAATTATCGAAGATCACGAATCAGGAGATCGAACGGCTCTCTTTGGTTTGGGAACAATTGTTATCGGTGCGGTTGTGCTGCCAGCTGCGGTCAAATTAGGCCGACCAATTCTCAAACAAATTATCAAAAGTGGCCTATCTCTCCAAGCTCGATCGTCACTGATCAAAACTCCTACTATTCCCCACAACCCGATCAATAATTAATTGGATTGCCTCTAGTTAGGGTTTGTGGCAAAAAGTTTTTCCTGTGGGGTGTGGGGTTTTATCGATTTTGAGAGGGTCAATTACCTAATTTTCAGGGAAAAAGTCCAGGAATTTTCCCCCCGATCACTCCAATGGTTGGGACTTTTTGAGGAAAAAAAAGTCCAAAAGTCTTACCCAACAAGATTTTTAGATTTATTCAGCAAACCCTACATAACTGAGGTAAGAGACTCTTGCTGACTTGGTTGCAGATGGGATTGAGCGCGAACAGCGCGGAACATCCCAAAACGACATAAACCCGTGCCAAAGGCCAAACGCATCAGCAGAATTGTCGGCACTTCTCGGACGGATTTAAGCAACCCAGTTAGACCAAATTGCCACCAGCCTTGGGGACGAATCACCCCCTGCCAAATGGTATCAATCCAAGAGGGTAGAGTGGCTGTTGTCCAGTCAGCAGTCACCACTTCCCCATCTACCAATCCCGTGGCCGCTAACTGTTCGGCAAAACCTTCGATACTGGCAAAAGCGGGGTGAGACCACTGATCCAAAAGTTGGCGCATTACGGGACGTTCCCAGAAATTAAGCGGTTTTTGACGGTCATCTCGCTGATTCCAGTCCGCTACCACCAAGACTCCCCCTGGTTTGAGAACTCGCAGTAATTCCCCAGCAAAAACGGCTTTGTCCGGCATATGGGGACCGGCTTCAATTGACCAGACCACATCAAAACTCTCGTCAGGAAAAGAAAGGTCCATGGCATCATCGACCAAAAAGCGAGCATTTAAATCTGGGGGTGTTAGTTCTTTGGCCCGTGCCACTTGTTTGGGACTAATAGTGACACCGGTAACGGCAAATCCGTAGTCGCGGGCCAGAATGCGACTGCTGCCACCAATACCACAACCGACATCGAGGAGAGTTGCACCGGCGGGTAATTTATCCAAACCTCCCCAAGAGACCATTTCCGCCACAAAGTCGGCTTTTGCCGCTAGAAAGTCTTTTTTTTCTGGTGGGGAACCGTAGTGACCTAAATGGATGTGTTCCCCCCAATAATATTCTAAAATCCCGTCCTCAGTCCATTGGTCGTAGGAATTGGCCACCGAGTCTGATGATTGGTACTTGCGAGAGGAAACAAAATAGACGACGATAGCGATCGCTAGGAGTAACCCTAAAGATGATGTCACCAAAAGTATATTCATTCAATCCTGCTGGGCAAACTGACACAAAGCTTAATAACTCTTAAAGATTATATAACTTTGAGGTTCTGCGGGTTGAGGGCCAACAGGGTTGAGTGACTTTGGTTACTCACCAGAAATTAACTATCGCGTAATGAGGGTTCCGAATTAACCCCACTGGGTAGAACCACTTGATGATCGCGTTCGGCTATGACTTCTGCTTTGGCCTCGGCGACGATATCCCCCAGCACTTCTGCCGTTTCGGCCAAGGAACTCTTAGTTTTTTCGTAGAGAACAACGCCAGTTTTAATCGTTGCTTTGGCGACCGGTTTCAGTAAAGAAATCACGGTGGGGGCCAACAGCAGCGCACCGATTCCGAAAACGATCGCTTTCCCTGGAGTAATTTGTGCTAGTTTTCTCGTTTGTTCTAACATCTGTGTTTTTTCCATGAGCTTTAAACCATTGATTTTGTTGCCTTCAGTCTGTAGATAGCAAAAGTTTTTAACTTAGAAGCATTATCTACCTACGAGTACCATTATAGAATAGTTTTTGAGGGAATATTATTAAGTTTTTTTTCAAGAGAATATAGCCTAGATATTCACCTATCAGTTATTAGTGGATGGGTCAAGACTTCCCCAGATACCGACTCTTAAACCATCATAACAATCTTTGATTTTTATGATGGTTTAATGTCTATTATCACCTCGCTCGAATTCTTCTAATGGAAAAGAACGGGAGGAGAGAATATTTTCTAAATCCAGTCGGTTATAGATGGCTTTAATTAACTTTTTGCTCAATTTTTTAGTAACTTTTTTGGCAATTTTATTAGCTAATTTATCATATTTACTCATGGAGTCTCCCTTTGACCTTGTAGTTGATGAAAAACCAGAGGACGCAAACTATTTAAACCGGCAATAATTGCTGTCCCGTTATGAATTGCGGTGGCTAAAAGTGGATTAAGACCGATGCTAGTGGCCAAAACGAGGGCGACTAAATTCGGGGCGACCACTAGAAAAATATTTTGTTCAATTAAAGCTTTAGTTTCTTGGGCAATAGCGATCGCCTCTAGTAAACTGCTCAGATCATTATTCATCAGTACCACGTCGGCGGTTTCTCTTGCCACTTCCGAACCCTTCTCGAAAGAAATCGACACATCTGCATAGGCCAAAGCCACGGAATCATTGAGACCATCGCCAACAAAAGCGACTGTATGGCCAGAGCGATGCAATTCTCGAACTATTTTAGCCTTTTGTTCGGGAAAAGCCTCAGCATGAACCTGGCCAAAGGGAATATTTAACGCTTGCGCCACTTCTTTCGCCCTTTGTTGATTATCCCCCGTCAACAGATGCACAGTCATGCCATAATCTTGCTGTAGGCGATCGATTAACCAACGACTATCGGCACGCAAAGGGTCAGTATAGTGGATTACCCCCTGAAATTGCCCATTACAGGCGAGATAATTGCGAGACACCCAAGCACTGGCGGGGTTGGCTAAATCACCGCCAAATTCGTCTAAATTGACCCCTTGCTGGCGTAAAAACTTGTCACTGCCCACCAATACCTGATTACCATCAATTTCTGCCCGCATTCCTAGTCCTAACTGGTAATCCCAATCTCCCCTCGGTAAGATTTCCACACCCTGGCGCTGGGCATAATTAGCGATCGCCATAGCGACGGGATGGGTGATCCTTTGTTCGGCCGAGGCCGCTAATTGAAGAATTCGTTCTGGGGATAAGCGGCCAGGGATAGTTTCCACTCCCACCACCATCACTTCCCCCGTGGTCAAAGTTCCCGTCTTATCAAAAACAATCGTATCGATATCTGCCAATAACTCCAAAGTTCTGCCACTGCGTACCAAAACCCCGTGACGGGTGGTATGATTCAACGCGCCTAAAAAAGCTGTAGGTAAAGATACCCGAATCCCCGTGACAAAATCGAGGGTGAGAATAGCGGCGGCCCGGGCAGCATCTCGGGTGGTGAGAAAAATTAGTGATGCTAACCCTAAAGAAGGCAAAATCAGGCGATCAGCCAGATTAGCGGCATAATTGGCCATGCGGGTATCATGGACAGGAGCTTTTTGCAGAAGTTCGATACTGGCAGCGGCGCGAGTTTGTTGACCGACTCGTTCACAGGTGAGGCGGATCTGACCGGAACGAACTAAGGTGGAGGCATAAACGAGAGTTCCTTTTCGGGCGACAATAGGCAAGGATTCCCCGGTTAGTTGCTGTTGGTCGATTACCGCTTCCCCTTGCCAGACTGTGCCATCAACGGGGATGCTTTCCCCGGGATAAACCACCACTGTCTCGCCAATTTGGACAGCATCACTGGTAATTTGCTTGATTTCGCCGTCTTTTTCCACCCAAGCGTAATGACCGATTGTATCTAATAAATTAGCCGTTCGTTTTTCCGTTGCCCTAGCGGTACGATCGCGAATAATGTCCCCCAATTCATGGAGGGTGATAATCAGGGAAGGTGTCAATAATTTCCCTTGAAAACCGCTAAAAATCAGGGCTAAGAGGTCTAAACAATCGATATTTAGTTTACGCTCTCCGAAGATACTTTTCAGCGCCCGGGCTGCCACGGGAAAAGCTGCGGCCAAAAGGACGCTTCTGGCCAAGATGCTCAAACCGGGTTGGGGAAAACGTTGACAGGTGATCGCGAGGAGGGTGGCGGCGGTGGGAAGGGCAAGGTTAGACCATTCTTCTTTCCCTAGTTTTTGGGGCTTGTCTGGCTCGTTCGAAGACTCGTTGGGCTGATTGAGCATTTTTTGCCAAAGCAAGCCAAAATCCCTGTTTATTTCAGGGGTGAGGGCGGGGGCATACTCGATCACCAGAGAGGCGACGGCGGCGTTGATGCGGAAATGGGTAATGGCGGGATGGGAAGTTAATTTTTGTTCTAAGGTCTTGACAAAATGCCTATCAGATGCTAGGCGGGAAATTCGCAAGCGCAGCCGACCAGGGAGAGAGTGAACAACGCTTACGGAATTGAGGGAAAGTTTGCTTAAGTTCATCGGAGTAAAATCTAGCTAGTTTCAAGATTACTGTCAGAATTGGCTAAATTAAGTAGATTGATCAGACGAAAGCCTAAATCTAACTCGGAGAGGCCGGCTGCTTCGTAGGTAATTGCCAGAGAGGCAGCGGTAGGATTAAGGCGATGACTAAGAACAATTGTCTCAGCTGCGAGGAGGTGGTTTAATCTTTTAGCAAAGGCAGCATCTTGACTTAAACGGTCGATACGAAGGCGAATTCGTCCCGGTACCGAGTGAACAATGCGACAACCCGGTATTATTTCCTGATTGCTATAATCTGGGCTTTTTTCGGCAGTTTTTGGGTTACTGGTGAAGGGAGATTTTAACTGTTGGAAAATTTGTCGCGAGATACTGGCTACGGCTAAATTAACTAATAGTGCATTGGCCCCTCGCAGTTGAAAACGACTGGTAATAAATAATCCCATTAAAACTGGAATAATCATCTCCACTTCATTATGTTCTCGCAGAAATTCGGCCAATTGTATTTGCGGATCCTCGCTGGTGGCCGATTGTGTCGAGACAATTTCTGTGTTAGTGATCATAATTTTATCTCCTACAAAAAGATAGTAAGTAGTCGTGCAAAATAAATTTCCTAGTGAAGATGGGCAAAAGGCAAAAGCTTTATCGAAATGTGTAATTAATTTTGCCTAGGTACTTATTCAACTCTTAGTTGTTTGTCCCTGTGGAATTGCCCTCAATCCATTCGTAAAAAGCCATAGATTCCGGGGTACAACGGCTGCATCCTCCGCATTTTTCTAGGGAAATCAGGCGAATTCGCCCTTTTTTCAGCAAGCGATCGAGCATGGGACTTAAGGCATCCGCTGACATCCGAAAGTGTGTGGATAAGTCAGACAGAGATGCTTTCTGATTTTTGGCAAGATAAGCCTGTATATCGGTTAAAATCATGGTTTATAAGCGAAAAAAATCGAGAAAAGTTGCTTGATTGCGGTGGGTTACGGCGAATCTAAATAATTAGTTAGTTGCCTAGCTTTTCGTCGCCTAACCCACCCTACTTTTAAATTGCCGGACGGTTGATTTTTCGGGGACGGAGATTTTTTAAGGTGAATAAAACCCCGACTACGGTTAAACCCATCAAGACTATCCAAAAGAGAGAAAATCCCGGATGTCGAGAAAAAGTGGCGATTTGATAGAAGGAAGTGGCAACAATATAGGCCATTCCTGTGGTCCAGAAGGCAATAAAAGCAGTCCAACCGGCATTAGTTTCGCGATATACGGCCGATGTGGCCGAAACACAGGGAAAATAGAGCAGAACAAACAATAGATAGGCAAAAGCACCCGCTTGACCATCAAATCTTTTCGCCATTGCCCCAAAGATTCCTAAATCTACCTCTTGCTTCTCGGCAGCCGTTTTTTGATCTTGCAGATCACCAAGATTTAAACCCAAGGGATCAAGTAATTGATTGGGTAATTCCGCTAAATTGGCGGGAATAGTGGCAATAGCTTCCTGAATTTGCCCCCAGAAGTCGAATTTTACCTGTGCTGCCCCCTTATTCGGGTTATCTTCCCCTGCTAGTTGGCTGTAAATTGAGTTTAAGGTTCCTACCATCGCTTCTTTGGCAAAAACTCCCGTAAAAATTCCCACTGTTGCTGGCCAATTTTCCGGTTCTAGTCCCATGGGTGAGAAAATAGGAGTTACAGCTTTACTGGTAGCACTTAAAACCGATCGCTCGCTGTCTTGATTACCAAAAGAACCATCAAAACTGACGGAGTTGAGTAGTCCCAAAATCATCACCATTAAAACGATAACTCGTCCAGCTTTCCATAAAAACGCTTGCAGACGTTCCCAAGTACGAATTAAAACCCCTTTCAGACGCGGTAGATGATAGGGAGGCAATTCCATAATAAAGTGACTGACTTCTCCCTTGAGTAGGGTTTTTTTCATCACCAATCCCGTCAAAATAGCGGCGAGAATTCCTAAGATATAAAGACCAAAAACGATATTTTGACCACCTATGGGGAAAAAAGCCGCCGCAAATAGCGCATAAACAGGTAATCTGGCCCCACAGGACATAAAAGGGTTCATCATAATCGTCATTAAACGATCGCGAGAATTTTCTAGGGTCCTGGTGGCCATAATTGCCGGCACACTGCAACCAAATCCCACTAGCATGGGGACAAAGGATTTACCCGGCAATCCCACCAAACGCATCAATCGGTCCATGACGAAGGCTGCCCGGGCCATATAGCCAGAATCCTCTAAAATTGACAAAAAGAGGAACATAAAGCCAATTACGGGGATAAAAGTGGCGACGGTTTGCACACCTCCCCCCGCCCCATCAGCGAGCAGAGCAATTAGCCAACCCGGGGTATGGATTTTTTGTAAAACTTGGGACAAACCATCGACAAAGATAGTCTGGGCAGTTAAATCGAAGAAATCGATAAAGGCATCACTAACATTGATGGTAAACAAGAACATTAGGTACATTACGCCCAAAAATATCGGAATTCCCCACCAGCGATCGAGAACAATCCGATCGAGGCGATCGGACATGGTATCATTTATCTGTCCAGTCCGTTGAGTGGCTCCCTGGGTAACTTGTTGAATAAAGCCATAACGAGTATCAGCAATTAAAATATCGAGGTCTTCCCCTAAAACTTGGTGTATTTGTCGTCTATGCTTGACGATAATGCTTAATAGTTCCTGTGAGCGCAATTCTGGGGCGATGCGATCCTCGTATTGCAGTAGATTTAAAGCAGTCCATCTTGGCTCAACGATCCTTTTACTGCTATGGTCGTTAATGTAGGCAATAATCTCGTTAAGGGCTTCCTCAATTACCGCAGGATAAGCCACATAAGCGGCAGTATGGTTAATATTACCAACTAATTCCCCAATTTTTTGCTTTAATTCTCCGATTCCCTCCCCTTTAACCGCACTAATCGCCACGACAATTGCATCCATGCGATCGCTTAAGAGTTGCGGATTAACCACAATACCCCTAGTTTTGGCCACATCCATCATATTCAGGGCAATCAACATCGGTAAACGCATCTCCATGATTTGGGTAGTAAGGTAGAGATTGCGCTCTAAATTGGCAGCATCGACGATATTAATCACTAAATCCGCTTCTCCTGACAGCAGATAGTCCCTAGCGACTAATTCATCCATTCCTGTCTCCCCTTCTTCTACATCGAGGGAATAGACTCCGGGTAAATCCACAAGGGTGATATCTTCCCCGTTAACTTGAAATCGTCCCTCTTTGCGATCGACTGTTACTCCCGGCCAGTTGCCGGTGCGTTGATTGGCCCCCGTGAGAGCATTAAAAAGGGTAGTTTTGCCACAGTTAGGATTGCCAATTAAGGCGATAATCGGTTTGACCATAATTAGGATATTGAGTGACGAATAGGCTTAGATGATTAAATTTTGCTTTCTGGGTCTATTTCTTCGACGATTAAAGTGTCTGCCTCCTGTTTTCGCAGACTGAGATGAAATCCCCGCACTCGAATCTCGACGGGATCCCCCAAAGGTGCGACGCGAATGACGGTAAACTCTGTCCCCGGAGTTAATCCCATTGATAACAATTTTCCTTTGTATCCGCGCAATGCTCGGTCATAACCGACAACTTTACCCGCTTTTCCTATGGGTATCTCCCGCAGAAATGTTCTTACTTCAGGTAGGTCTTTTTTGGGTTCCAGTTTTTTCGGTTGACTGTCACTAACGAGGATTTTTTCGGCCATTTCTGCCCCGATACCAATACGATTGTCTTGAATGGCAATTAAAACTGACCCCCTCGGTTGGGAGCTAATTACCTGTAATTGAATGCCGGGGTTTAATCCCATACCTAGGAGTCGATTGATTCCTCCTGTCCCCTGAAATCCCACTAACCAGACGGTTTTTCCCATTTCCACTTGTGCGAGGGGATAGGTGGCTGTTAGCTCAGTACCCATGGAGTTAGTACGTTCTGCTACTGCCTCTTTACCACCCCAAGGAGAAAATTGGGCTTTATTTGGCGATTTTTCTGGTTCTTCTGGGTCATTAGGTCTAATTTTATCGTCCATGCTTTTCTTATCTCCAAAGGCAAAGAAGGTCTTTCATTCAAGAGTGATAATAATTCCTTGATAGCTCATCGAGTTTACTTCAGTAGCCAAAGGGTGATAACTGCACTACTGTTAGTCTCAGTCAACGGTTTTGAAACTGTCTAAGACTTGCGATCGCTAAAATAAATGCTAATTATTCTCAATTACCAGTCTAATCGAAAAGGGGAGACAGAAAAGAAAAATATTTATTTAGGGTCGGCTGAATAATGGTAAAACCCTTTGAAAATAAGGCTTTTGACCTGTTAAAATCCGATGTTAGTGCTGCGAAAATCGGATTGGGACCCCCAAAAACCTGGCATTATCCTCCTTTCAGTACATAAGTTAGTACAAAAAGAGAGGGCAACAAAGCCTGAAACGACCGGCTACTGACGACCGACTCCTAACCCCACCAACAAACTTTTTGCCGCAAACCCTACCTAGTGGTCTGCGGCAAAAAGTAGGGGCGAAGCATTCGGGCAATAACCTATCGGTGAAACCGTAGATTTTCTATCCGAATGCTTCGCCCCTACAGGACGCGGGCCGATGAAGACGCCAGGTTTTGAAGCACGATTCTCTCAAAATC
>NZ_JADBUE010000007.1:0-20449 GCF_020245805.1 Microcystis sp. M179S2
CCTTGATAAGGGGGGTGCCGATCTCCCCCTTATTAAGTAGGGTTGATTCATGAATCAACCCTACCCTTAATAAGGGGGGCATCTGAAAGTTTTTAATACCTACCCACTTATTGATCGACTCCCTCAATTGATTATAGCAATTATTATACTGGTGAGATACAAAAAAGTTACCAGAAATTAGCTAGGTTTAGCCGAGCAAAAGATAACAGCTATCTTAATAGGACTCTTAAAATTTTTTAGCTGGCAACTAAACAGGAATTTGATCTCTCCCAAATGTGGGACAATTGACAAAGAACTAAGAATTGTAGAATCCCCCCATCATGACCTCGGAACTATCGAAGCAATACGATCCCAAGATCACAGAAACGAAATGGCAGCAATATTGGGAAAATCAAGAAATATTTACAGCAAACCCCGAAAAAGGCGGCGAAACCTACTGTATAGTCATCCCCCCTCCCAATGTTACCGGTAGTCTCCACATGGGTCACGCTTTCGAGAGTTCCTTGATTGATACACTCGTTCGCTACAAACGCATGACCGGCAAAAATACCCTCTGGCTGCCCGGTACAGATCACGCTAGTATTGCAGTACAAGCTATACTCGATCGCCAATTAAAAGCCGAAAAAACCGACCGTTACCAACTAGGAAGGGAAAAATTCCTCGAACGCGCTTGGCAATGGAAAGAGGAGTCCGGTAGTACCATTGTTAATCAACTGCGACGCTTGGGGGTATCCGTCGATTGGACGCGGGAACGTTTCACCATGGATGAGGGACTTTCCCATGCTGTCCGTACTGCTTTTATCAAACTCTATGAGGACGGATTAATCTATCGCGGTCAATACTTAGTTAACTGGTGTCCCGAATCCCGATCGGCCGTTTCCGATTTAGAGGTGGAAAACAAGGACATTGAGGGAAATCTCTGGTATTTTCGCTATCCTCTTAGCGATGGTAGCGGTTATCTTCAAGTAGCCACCACAAGGCCCGAAACCATGCTCGGTGATACTGGTGTAGCTGTCAACCCGCAAGACCGCCGTTATCGCCATTTAATCGGCAAAACCGTCACTTTACCGATAATGGGGCGAGAAATCCCGATTATTGCCGATGAATTGGTGGATCCCGAATTCGGTACCGGTTGCGTCAAAGTTACGCCGGCCCACGATCCTAAGGATTTTGAGATGGGTAAACGCCATAATTTAGCCTTTATTAATATCATGAATTTAGACGGCAGTTTAAACGAAAATGCCGGAATATTCGCGGGTCAAGATCGTTTTGTTGCCCGCAAAAATGTCGTTAAAAAACTCGATGAAGATGGCTTTTTAGTTAAAATTGAAGCCTATCGCCATAGCGTCCCCTATAGCGATCGAGGTAAAGTTCCCGTGGAACCCCTTTTATCTACCCAATGGTTCGTTAAAATTGAACCTTTAGCCACAAAAGCTTTAGCCTGTTTAGATCAGGAAAACTCGCCCCGTTTTGTGCCAGAAAGATGGACAAAAGTTTATCGCGACTGGTTAGTTAAACTAAAAGATTGGTGTATTTCTCGACAACTGTGGTGGGGTCATCAAATTCCCGCTTGGTACATTATCAGTGAAACTAACAACGAAATTACTAACCATACTCCCTTCGTCGTTGCTCAGGATGAAACCTCCGCTTTAGCCAAGGCCAAACAAGAGTATGGAGAGGATATAATTATTCAACAAGACCCCGATGTTTTAGATACTTGGTTTTCCTCGGGATTGTGGCCATTTTCGACTATGGGATGGCCAGAAAAAACCCTTGATCTAGACACCTATTATCCCACCACAACCCTCGTCACTGGTTTTGATATTATCTTTTTCTGGGTGGCCAGAATGACGATGATGGCGGGCTATTTTACGCGACAAATGCCTTTTAAAGATGTCTATATTCACGGTTTAGTTAGGGATGAAAACGGCAAAAAGATGTCTAAATCTGCCAATAACGGCATCGATCCCCTAATTTTAATTGATAAATATGGAACCGATGCTTTACGATATACCTTAATTCGAGAAGTGGCAGGAGCAGGACAGGATATCAGTCTGCAATACAACCGTAAAACCGATGAATCGGAATCCGTAGAAGCGGCCCGAAATTTTGCCAATAAAATTTGGAATGCTTCCCGTTTTGTCATGATGAATCTGGAGGGAAAAACCCCAGAAGAATTGGGAGAACCAGCTTTAGAAAATTTAGAATTAGCCGATCGCTGGATTTTATCTCGTTATCATCAAACAGTGCAAAAAACTAGAGATTATCTAGAAAATTATGGCATGGGAGAAGCGGCAAAAGGTCTATACGAATTTATCTGGCGCGATTTCTGTGATTGGTATATCGAGTTAGTGAAAACTCGTTTATGGAAGGATAAAGAATCGGTTTCCTGTGCTACAGCCCGCCAAACTTTGGCTTTTATCTTGGCAGGGACATTAAAATTATTACATCCCTTTATGCCCCATATTACCGAGGAAATTTGGCATAATTTAACCCAAGAAAATCAGCAGGTTTTGGCCTTAGAAACCTATCCAATAGCTGATAGTTCTCTGATCGATCTAGATTTAGAAAATACTTTTGAGTTATTAATAGAAAGTATTCGGGTGTTGCGTAATTTGCGGGCCGAAGCGGGGATTAAACCGGGGGCAACGATCACGGCAATTTTACAGACAGAAAACAGTCAAGAATTAGCTATTCTGCAACGCGGACAAGTGTACTTAAAAGACTTGGCCAAGATCGAAAAGTTAATTTTGACGGCCAAATTAACCGAGGAAGTCAATCAGGCGATCGCTGGTGTTGTCGCTACGGTAGAAATCCTCATCCCCCTGTCCGGATTGGTTGATATATCGGTATTGGCTGGGAAATTAGCGAAAAATTTAGCTAAAGTAGAAGGGGAAATCAAGAGTTTGAGCGATCGCCTAAATAAACCTAGCTTTGTTGAAAAAGCTCCAGAAGCTTTAATCCAAAAAACGAAGCAAGCTTTAGCAGAGGCCGAAAAACAAGCCCAAATTCTCCAAGAACGCTTAAAACGCCTGCAATAGTTATTCTGTACTAACTAAGTCCAGTAGGCTAGATCAAAGCTACTGCGATCGAGATTATCCCTTAATCCATTGACTTAGTTGCTCAAGTAGTTGAAGTTAAAGGAGAGGAGCTAACATAGGGAGGACTTTGGGGAACTTAAGCATCTCAAACTTGCTCCTCTTAACCCCCTATGTAACTCGTACTCCTTGTCCAGCAAGTCTTTCAGGAGTTTTCTGCACCACTAGGTGAATTAAGTTAGCAATTTCAAATTCCTTCTCAATAACAATAAAGCTAACCTTGACTCGCTGTATCTACGACCAAAACCTTATTTTTTTCTGTTACATTTCTAAATAAACAATCAAAATATTGTTTATTTCTTTTTGTTGCGATTGAGTATTTATACTGAACTTTTGTCCCTAGGATTTCTATAATAGTGTCAGAACAGCTAAGAAGTTGATTTGCGCTCAATTGACTGGGTATATGTAGTCAAGCTCGACGTTTTTATAACAGTTCTAGTCACAATTATCTGGTAAAAGTGTGGGTGATTTTTGTAGGTTAGTTTCCGACTAATCTCCGCTCGGTTTTGCTTGGAATCACAGCTAAGAGAAGGGGTAGATTATGAGTAACGATTATTCTCTCTTATTCGATGGGACTGATGACTATGTAAGTATTCCCCATAGTTCAAATGCGGTCACAATCGCTATTATTGATGATGATATACCAAAACCTGGAACTTTAGCATTTAGTAATGCTCAATTTACGGTTAATGAAGACGGAACACCTGTTAATGTTGTCATCATTAATCGTACAGGTGGAAGTAATGGACAAGTTGGCGCGACGATAGCTTTAAGTGATGGAACAGCTAAACGTCCTAATGATTATCCTAATAATTCTATCCCTGTCATCTTTAATAATGGGGAAACCTCTAAAACTATTACTATTCCTATTGTAGATGATCTTCAATTTGAAGGAAGTGAAACCCTCGATTTAACCCTAACAAATGCTACAGGCGGCGCAACCATTGGCGCACAAGACAAAGCAACTTTAACGATAGTTGACAACGAAGTTAATCAAGTAATCATCCTTGATGAAGGACAAACAAAACTGATTAATAATGCTGTTCTTAAAGCTGTTGAAACTAATAAGTTACCCACAGAGATTATCTATACCTTAACTGATTTACCTGATAACGGTCAGTTAATTCTCAATAATCCCACTGGTAAAGCATTATCATTTGATGGAAGTAATGACTATATCGCTTTAGGAAATCCTAATGCGTTACAAATTACTGAAAATCAAACAATTGAACTATGGATTAAGCCAAATCATTTTAATTACAGACAAAATCCTTTTAACAAAGCTTGGGGAGGCGAAGGAACTCTTACTCTTGAAGGAAACGTGAGTTGGGCTGCTGACGGAACTGTTCATTACTATTATGGAGTCACTGGTAGAGACTGGGGTAGTAGTGGAATAAATTATCAAGCATTTAATACTAATCAAAGTCTAAATATTAATCAGTGGTCTCATCTTGCAGTTGTAAGAGATTTTAGCAATCAAAAACTTAGTTGGTATATAAATGGAGTAAAAGTTAATGAGACATACACCATATTTAATTCAGCAACACCGAGTAATAATCCTATCTATATAGGGACAGGATATACAAATTATTTTAATGGCTTAATTGATGAAGTTAGAATCTGGAATAAAGCCAGAACTCAAGCTGAAATTCAAGCTGACATCAATCGTCAATTAACAGGTAATGAAACTGGATTAGTCGGTTATTGGAACTTTAATGAAGGTTTAGGAAATACGGTTACAGACTTAACTAATAATCATAATAATGGCACAATTTATGGTGCAACTTGGACTACTGGAATTGTACCCACCAGTACAACTTTAAAACTAGGTGATACTTTCAGCCAAGCTGATATAGATAATGGTCTTTTAACCTATCAACATAACGGTAGTGAAACCACATCTGATAACTTTAAATTTACCCTTGCCGATGTCAAAAATGAATTTCAGGTTAATACCTATACAACTAATAATCAAGGATTTAATGATAACTACCATCAATCATCAACAACAGCTTTAAAAGATGGTGGCTTTGTAATTGTTTGGTCATCCCAAGGACAAGATGGCAGTGATTGGGGAATCTATGGGCAACGTTACGACATTAATAGTAATAAAATAGGCAGTGAATTTCAAATTAATACCTACACTCAAAATGCTCAATATAACCCCTCAATTACAGCTTTAAATAGTGGCGGTTTTGTTGTGGTTTGGGCATCTAAATTACAAGATGGAAGTGGTAATCCTATTTATGGACAACGCTATGATACTAATGGCAATAAAGTAGGCAGTGAATTTCAAATTAGTACCTATACTCAAGATACCCAATGGTGGGAACCTTATCCTTCAGTAACAACTCTTAATGAT
This sequence comes from Microcystis sp. M179S2, assembly GCF_020245805.1. Lineage (NCBI taxonomy): Bacteria > Bacillati > Cyanobacteriota > Cyanophyceae > Chroococcales > Microcystaceae > Microcystis > Microcystis sp. M179S2. The sequence goes on from NZ_JADBUE010000007.1 coordinate 5,461, forward strand.
GGTGGTTTCTTTGTCACTTGGGCATCTGAATCAGGAGATGTTGATGGTAATATTTATGGACAACGCTATGGTGCTAATGGCAATAAAGTAGGTACTAATTTCCCAATTAATACTTATACTTCTGGAATCCAAATACAAGCGGCCGCAATAACCCTAAATAATGGTGATTTAATCGTTGCTTGGCAATCCTATCCTCAAAATAATGGTCATTGGGGTCTTTATGGACAGCGTTATGACAACAATGGTAATAAGCTAGGCAATCAGTTTCAAATTCATTCTAGCCCTTATTATGATTATTCTGAACCAAGAATAGCCGTATTAACTGATGGTGGATTTGTTGTTACTTATGATTCTGGAAACTGGAATGGAAATGGTATTGATGGTAGTGGTTATGGTGTTCATGGACAAAAATTTGACTCCACTGGTAATAAAATAGGCAGTGAATTTCTAATTAATACTTATACTACTGGAAATCAATTTTATCAATCTGTAACTGCTTTAGGTAATGGTGGATTTGTTGTTGTTTGGCAATCCCAAAATCAAGATGGTAGTGGTTATGGTATTTATGGACAGCAATTTGACGCTAATTGTAATAAGATTGGTAATGAATTTGCCATTAATCAATACACGGCTAATAATCAATGGTTTCCTGCCATAACAACCTTAGCAGATGGAAGTTCTGTTATCATTACTTGGACATCAGAAAATCAAGATGGTAGTGAAAACGGTATCTATGTACAAAAATTTAATACCAGCGACCCACCTATTTCTACTTTTAACATTACTATTAATAATGTTAATGAATCACCAACAAATATCCAAATAAGCAAGAATACCATTGATGAAAATAGTCCCAACGGCACAGTTATCGGCACATTAAACACTACTGATCCTGACGTAAATAATACCTTTACTTACAGCTTAGTTGATAATGCAGGGGGACGTTTTGCCATTAATGGTAATCAGTTAATTGTCGCTGATGGAACTAAATTAGATTACGAAACTCATCAAAAGCATACTATCACTATTCGGACGCGAGATCAAGGCGGATTAACCTACGATAAATCCTTTGATATTAACCTAATTGATGTGGCTGATTCTGGTGTAATTGCTTTCAGTCAAGCTACTTATACAGTCAAAGAAGACGGAACACCTATCAACGAGATTACCCTAACCCGTAGCCTGAATAAGCAGGGAGAAGTCAGCGTTACTGTTACTCCTAGTAATGGTACAGCAACAGCACCTAATGACTACAATAATGCACCGATTACAGTCACTTTTGCTGACGGTGAAACCGAGAAAAATATCACTATACCCATTGTCAAAGATACTGCTTATGAAGGTAACGAAACCCTCAACCTAACCCTCAGTAATCCCACGAATGGCGCAACATTAGGAACACAAAAAACAGCTACTTTAACTATTGTTGACACTCCAATTACTTATTATCTAACTACGCCGACAACTTGGACAGACGCTCAAGCACAAGCGCAAGCAATGGGAGGTAATTTAGTTACCATTAATGATGCAGCAGAAAATCAGTTTTTAGTCAATGCTTTTGGTAGTAATGAATCATTTTGGATAGGATTTACTGATGCAGTACAAGAAGGAGATTGGAAATGGATTAATGGTGAACCTGTTACTTATGTTAATTGGTCTGTTACAGAACCAAATAATGTAGGAAATGAGGACTATGGGATTATTAACGATCCTTACGATCCTGGTCCTAGCGAAAAATGGTATGATTTGCCAAATAATCCGCCTTCTCATTTTCCTCCTCAATTAAAAGGAATTATCGAAGTTCTCAATGGAACATCTACCATTTCTATCGCTGATACCACCATTAATGAATCTCAAAGTCAAGCAACTTTCACGGTTAAATTAACAGGAATTAGCCATCAAATTTTTACCGTTGATTATAGCACCAATGACGGAACAGCCAAAGCAGGAGAAGACTATACTGCTGTCAATGGAACATTAACTTTTAATGCAGGAGAAAGTCAGAAAACTATCACTGTTCCTATCACTAATGACTCTAGTTATGAAGGGAATGAAACCTTTACTCTTAAGCTCTATAATTCTACTGGTGGCGCAGTTTTAGGAACAAATGCAGCCACAATAACGATTGTTGATAATGATGTTCCTGAACCCGGAATATTAGCCTTTAGTAATGCTCAATTTAGCGTTAATGAAGACGGAACACCTGTTAATGTTGTCACCATCAATCGTACAAATGGCATTGATGGACAAGTTAGCGCAACTATCAACCTAAATAACAACACTGCAACAACACCCAATGACTACAATAATAACCCGATTACAGTAACATTTGCCAACGGCGAAACATCGAAAACGATTACTATTCCCATTGTTGATGACATTCAATTTGAAGGCAATGAAACCATTAATATAACTCTAACAAATGTTACAAGTGGCGCAACTATTGGCACACAATATAAAGCAACTTTAACTATTGTTGACAACGAAATTAATCAGGGAATCACTCTTGATGAAGGACAAACAAAACTGATTAATAATACTGTCCTTAAAGCTTTTGAAACGAATAAACAACCCACAGACATTATTTACACCTTAACTGATTTACCTGATAATGGTCAGTTAATTTTTAATAATTCGACTGGTAAGGCATTATCATTTGATGGAAGTGGTGATTATGTAAACTTACCAGCTAGTGCTATAGGAGGTGCAATTACAGTTGAAGCTTGGGTTTATGCTAAAGATTCTCATCGCTATTGGCAGAGAATTATTGATTTAGGAAATGGGAGAATAAATAATAATATTGTACTTGGTTGGTATGGCAGTTCAGGTCAAATGTTTATGGAAAACTACCAAGGTAGTAGCACAATAAAAATTATTACCAATGAAATATTTCCTGAAAATCAATGGACTCATGTTGCCGCAGTTACTAATAGCAATGGCAATGCCTATATCTACTGGAATGGTCAAATAAAGGCTTCTGGTAATATTTACCCTGTAGTCAATACTATTCGCTATAATCAGTATATTGGTAAAAGTAATTGGGTTCCTCCTGATGCAGATTTTTATGGGGTTTTTGATGAAGTTAGAATCTGGAATAAAGCCAGAACTCAAGCTGAAATACAAGCGGATATGAACCGCCAATTAATTGGAACTGAAGGCGGATTAGTTGGCTATTGGAACTTTAATGAAGGTTCAGGAAATACAGTAACAGACTCTACTAACAATCATAATAATGGGACAGTTTATGGTGCAACTTGGACAACAGGAATTGTTCCTACTACTTTAAAACTAGGTAACACTTTCACCCAAGCTGACTTAGATAATGGTCTTTTAACCTATCAACATAACGGTAGTGAACCCACATCCGATAACTTTAAATTTACGGTTACAGATGGAACAATAACTTCTAGTGAAACAGCCTTTAACATTACCATTAATAATGTTAACGATGCTCCCACAGACTTACAACTGAGTAACAATAAAGTTGACGAAAACAGTCCCAATAATACTGTTATCGGTGTTCTAAATACTACTGACCCTGACCTAAATGATACCTTCACTTACACCTTATTAGATAATGCAAATGGTCGCTTTACTATTGTTGGTAATGAATTACGAGTTGCTAACAGTAACTTACTGGATGCGGAAACTAACACTAACCACAACATCACTGTTAAAGTTACAGATAAAGGCGGTTTAGATTTAGTCAAAACCTTTAATATTACTGTCAATAACCTTAACGAAATACCTACAGCTATTCAACTTAGTAACACCAACATCCCAGAAAATAGTAATAATGGAACAATTATCGGCACATTAACCACCACTGACCCTGATTTAGGTGATACCCACACCTACGAATTAATTAACAACGCCGATGGACGCTTTGCTATTAATAATAATCAATTAATTGTCGCTGATGGTAGTAAATTAGACTATGAAACTAATAGCAGTTATCCAGTTACCATCCGTAGTAAAGATTCAGGTGGATTAAGCTATGACCAATCTTTCATAATTAACCTAATTGATGTACCTGAACCCGGAATATTAGCCTTTAGTAACGCTCAATTTAACGTTAACGAAGACGGAACACCAGTCAATCAAGTCAAAATAATTCGTACAGGTGGCAGTCAAGGAGAAGTTAGCGCAACCATTGATTTGACTAACGGAACAGCTACCCCAGACGATTACGATAAAACCTCTATTACCGTCACATTCGCTAACGGCGAAACCGAAAAAAATGTCACCGTTCCTATCACCAATGACACCTTTGTTGAGAATACCGAAACCATCAATCTTACCCTAACTAATCCCACCAATGGCGCAATCTTAGGCACACAAAAAACCGCTACTTTAACCATTCTTGATGATGACGTACAGCTTAACTTCAGTGCCGCTAACTATACCGTTAGTGAAGATGGAACCGCCGTTACTGACATCATCGTAACTCGTGCTGGACGCAAAACAGGAACAGTCGGAGCAACCATCACCTTTACTAATGGTACTGCCAAAGGCTGCGCCTGTGGACTTCATCTCACTACTTCTGACTTTCTCAGTTCACCTATTACTGTTATCTTAGGTGAAAATGAAATAAGTAAAATTATTCCTGTTCAATTAGCAGGAAGTCAAGGAAGTAACTTTGTTCCTATCATAAATGATACTCAAGTTGAAAGTAATGAAACCTTTACCATTACTTTAACAAATCCCACAGGTGGCGCAACTATTGGCAATCAAAATAGTGCCACTGTCACCATCTTAGATGATGATGTCCAACTGGCATTTAGTGCGCCTAACTTTACTATATGCGAAGATGGAACCGCAATCGCTGCCGTTACCGTCAACCGCATTGGCAGACTGACGGGTGTTGTTGGTGCAACCATTAATCTCGACGGCGGAAGCGCAGCCTATCCTGATGACTACATCCAAACTTCTCTTAATATCTCTTTTGCTGACGGAGAAAAGAGCAAAATTATTAATATTCCTGTCAGAAATGATATTATCTCCGAACCAGATGAAACCGTCAATTTAACCCTTGTTAACCCTACAGGTAGCGCAACTATTGGCAGTCAAAATACAGCGACTCTCACCATTGTTGACAACGGATTAACTCCTAGTTTAAGTCTTGCGATTGATAAAGATACTGTTGCTGAAAACGCAGGAAATAACGCAGCAACCGCAACTATTACCCGCAGTATTATCACTGATGAAGATTTAATTGTTACTCTCGCCTCCAATAATACCAGTGAAATAACTGTCCCCAATCAAGTTATTATTCCTGCCAACCAAGCATCAGCAACCTTTACCCTAAATGCAGTCAATGATAACATCCCTGATGGCATTCAAACTGTTACTATTACTGCCACAGCCACAGGCTTTAGTCAAGGTACAGATACCATCAACGTTGCTGATATTAATGTCCCCGATTTGAAAATAGTTAATCTAAGTGCGTCCACACCTTTATTAACTGGAAAACAAGGCAGCTTCACCTATCGAGTTGTCAATCAAGGATTAAGTGAAGCAAAGGGTACTTGGACAGATAAAATTTATCTTTCTACTGATACCACCTTAGAAACCAACAAAGATATATTTTTAGACAACTATCAATTTTCTGGAACAATTCCCACAGGCTTATTCTACGAACGTAATCTCCCATTTTTCATCCCCAAAACTCCCGGACAATACTATTTAATCGCTCAAACTGATACAGCAAATACTATTAATGAAGGGATCGGATTAGGTGAAAACAATAATACCACTATTACCTCTATTAATATTACTCCTGCCTATCGTGCTACTGTTTCTACTGATACCGAAATTGGAGTAACAGGAAACAAAGTTATTTTACAGGGTAAAGCCTTCAGTAATAGTGATAACTCTGCTGTTCCCTACGAATTTGTCACCATCGCCATTAAATATAACGGGACTGTTCGCGAATTAACCGCTTTTACTGATGGAAATGGCAACTTTGTCAAGGAATTTCAACCCTTACCCGGAGAAGGGGGACAATATCAAATTAATGCCTATTTCCCTAATTACACTAGCGAAGACACCACCGCCGAAGATAGCTTTAAACTCTTAGGAATGCGCTTTAACACAAGCGGTGCTTACTATCAAATTAATGCCGATTCACCCTTTAATGCAACAGCAACCCTACAAAATTTAACGGATATTCCCATTACAGGGATTACTTACACCATCGAAGGTGCGCCTCAAGATTGGAATATACAAGTTAATGCAGCCAATACCTTAGCAGGGAATAGCAATTTACCCATTACTTACACCATTACTGCACCCAATAATTCACCCATTACTCAAGACACATTTAATATTAATCTCACCAGTGCAGAAGGCGTAAGCACAACGCTTCCTGTTACGATTAATCTGCGTCGCATTGTTCCTCATTTAGTTGCTAATACTAACCTTCTTAGTAATGGGATGTTACGAGGAAAACAAACTCCCATTGAATTTGAAGTAACAAACAATGGCGGAATTGCAACTGGGGACGTTCAAGTAATTCTTCCTGATGCACCTTGGTTAAAATTAGTCTCACCTGTCACTCTATCTTCTCTTAATCCCGGAGAGTCAAGCAAAGTTACTTTATTACTCACTCCTGATGCAAATTTACCGCTAACGGTTTATAACGGCAATCTCGTCTTAGATGTCGTCGGAAATGATGGCGATTTGTCTTTACCTTTCAGTTTCCGTGCGGTTTCCGATGCAGTTGGTAGCTTACAAATTACTGTTGTCGATGAGTTGACATTCTTTACCGAATCTGCACCTAAATTAAAAGATGCTACGATTATTCTCCGAGATTATATTACCGGAAACGAAGTCCGACGCATCACCACAGATGCAACGGGAATGGTATCTTGGGATAATCTTACTGAAGGATATTATCAGTTAGAAGTTCAAGCTAAAAGCCACGATTCTTACACTCAAACAATTCAAATTAAAGCAGGAGAAACCGAGGATATAGAATCTTTCTTATCTCGTCAAACGGTTAAATATGTATGGCGAGTTGTTCCTACAGAAATTGAAGATAAATATACCATCACTATTGAAAGTGTTTTTGAAACGCACGTTCCTGCTTTAGATGGTAGTAGTGATAGTATTGCTAATCCCATTCCCACTGTAACAATTGACCCGCCATTAATTGATTTAATAAACCTGCAAGTTGTCGGCCAAATGATGCAAGTTGACATGACAGTTACCAATCATGGATTAATTGCAGCCAATGATGTTCGGTTGAATTTTGGTGAACATCCTTTCTATAAAATTGAGCCTTTAATTGAAAATATTGGAACTTTAGGCGCAAAAAGTTCGCTGACTGTTCCGGTAAGAATTACGAGAATTGCGGATACAAGCAATGGAGTTGTTTCCTGTGGAATTCCTGCTTCTTTAACTTATGACTATTCCTGTGGGTCAAACCTAGTCTTGAAATCTACACCAATTGCTATCAATAATGTTGAAGGAAATTGTGCATTACTGTCCTCAATACCTATCAGTTTTGGTGGTGTTGGATTTAATCCCGTGAATGGCGGATTTAATCCTGGAAATGGTGAAGTTAGTTCTATTAGTCCTATTGTTAGCAGTGTTCCAATAGAGATACAATCTAATTCTTGTAATCAAGGTTCAGTCTGCGCTCAAGTTAAACTGCAAATTAACCAAGAGGCAATCATGACTCGTTCCGGATTCCTTGGAACATTAAAAATTGACAATGGTAACGACACCAATAACCTAGAAAATATCACCGTTACTATCAACATCAAAGACAGTCAAGGAAACACCGTTAACAATCTATTTGGTATCACTAACCCTACCCTTTCTAACCTTACCGCAGTTGATGGAACAGGAACAATATTAGCCAACACTTCAGGAAGTGCAGAATGGACATTTATTCCCACAGGAAACGCTGCACCCAATGAACCTACTATTTACAGCATCGGCGGCAGCTTAAGCTATAAAGAAAATGGCAATAATATCACTGTTCCTCTGCTTTCAACTCCTGTTACTGTCTTCCCACAAGCAGAATTATACCTCGATTACTTCCATCAACGAGATGTCTTTGCTGACGATCCTTTTACAGTTGAAATTGAACCATCCGTTCCCTTCTCCCTTGGTATTTTAGTTAAAAATCAAGGCAAAGGCACAGCCAAAAACCTCCACATATCTTCGGCACAACCCAAGATTATCGACAACGAAAAAGGCTTACTGATTGATTTTAATATCATCGGTACTCAAATCGGCACAGAATCCATTACCCCCTCCTTAACCGTTAATTTCGGCAATATTGAAGCGGGAAAAACCGCCGTTGCTGATTGGTTATTCAAATCTTCTTTACAGGGTAAATTCACCGAATATAACGCCACCTTTGAACATATTAACGATCTCGGCAAACCGGAACTATCCCTAATTAAAGAAGTCAAAATTCACGAACTCACCCATCAGGTTAATGTGGATAGTGATAACCTACCTGACTTCTTAGTTAATGATACCTTTGACGCTAACTTCTATCCTGATATTCTCTACTTCAGCAATGGCACAACTGCACCCGTAAACGTCCTTACCAATGCAACAGCAACCATCAACAATCAACAGGCACAAATTATCGTCAATGTCAATAGTGGTTGGACATATTTACACCTAGCAGATCCTAGTAATGGTAGTTTAGAAATAGCTCAAGTTTTGCGGTCTGATGGAACGTCTATTAAATTAGATAACGTCTGGACAACTGACCGAACTTTCCCCGCTACAGGTCGTCCTATCTACGAAAATATTCTACATCTACTTGACTACAACGCTAACGCTGGCAACAGTAACTATACAATTATTTACACCTCTGGTGGCCCCACAGTAACAGATATTATTGATGTTACTCCCGATCCTCGTTCTACTGCGGTAAACGCAATCGCTATTGATTTCTCCGAACCGATTCAAGCAAGCACTTTTGATTATACTGATCTCAGCTTAACCCTCAACAATGGGACAAATTTAATTACTAATGTTGTCTCTATTATTCCTCTTTCAACTACGCGCTATCAAGTTACAGGCTTAGAAAATCTTACTAACATTGATGGCGACTATCAATTAACCGTAAACGCTAATGAAATTAAGGATTTAGACGGTAAACTGGGGACAGGTTTACTCAGTGAAACTTGGGTTAAAACTGCTACTGGAAATGCAGATAATACTCCACCCACTGTTACAGATATTCGAGACTTGCAGATTGATACTCGCAATATTCCCGTTTCTTCCCTCGATGTCACCCTCTCGGAAGCGATTGATTTAAGTTCCTTCACTTGGGAAGATATTACCCTCACCCGTAACAGTGGCAGCAATCTAATTAATAATACCGTCACAATTACCCCAGTTAATGATACAACCTACCGGATTAATGGACTGAATAACTTAACCCAAACTGAAGGAACTTACACCCTAACAGTTAATGGAAATGAAATTAAAGATTTATCAGGAAATTTAGGACTAGGAAGTGCAGCAGAAATTTGGGTAATGGATACCACTCCACCCGATGCACCTAGTAACCTTAAAGTAGGCAATAAAACTATTACCCCTAACAGTCAAAACCTAGTTAACACTACTACCCTAAACCTCACAGGATCTCTTAGCGAAACGGGTTTAAGCGTCTTCTTGATCGATCGTACTCTCAATCAAAGCTTAGGACAAGCATCCGTTAATAATACTCAATTCAGCAGCACAATTCAGTTACCTTCATCGGGAACCAGAAACTTAGATATTCAAATTATCGATCCCGCAGGTAATATCACCACGACGAACTTTAATCTCTTTGCCGATATCATTACTCCTACCTTACTTGAATTTCTCAATATTCCCCAAACTCCCATTGCTACACCAATTAATTCTATCGATCTTCGTTTCTCGGAAGCGATCAACCTCTCTACTTTTGACTATACCGACATTACCTTACAACGCAATAATGGCGAAAATCTGATTACTGATGCTGTTACCGTTGAATATCTCTCTGGTACAACTTATCGAATTAAAGGACTTACAGAGTTAACCAGAACGGCTGGAAACTATCAATTAACTGTCAATACTAACACCCTTCAAGATCCCGCAGGAAATAGTGGAGATGCAGCCAAAACAGCAACATTCGCGATCATCACAGCCACTAACAATCCGCCAATCGCTCAAGATGATGCACTCACCACTAACGAAGATACCCTCTTAACTGGCAACGTGCTAATTAACAACGGAAGTGGTGCTGACAGCGATCCAGATAAAGATTCTCTCACCGTTACTGCTGTTAACAGTAATACGGCTAATGTAGGCACTCAGATTATTTTATCCTCCGGTGCGCTATTAACCCTCAACACCAATGGTACATTAACTTATAATCCCAACGGTCAATTTGAAGCCTTAAAGAACGGAGAAATTACCACCGACAGCTTCACCTACACTCTCAGCGACGGAAACGGTGGCACTGACACTGCTACAGTCACTGCCACCATCACTGGAGTTAACGACGCACCCGTAGCTAATCCAGATAGTTACAGTCTCGATGAAGACACTACTTTAACCATTAATGCTCCTGGAATCAAAGGCAATGATACGGATGCAGAAAATGATAGTTTAACAGTCAATTTAGTCAGTCCAGTAGAGAAAGGAATCCTCACCCTCAATCCCGATGATTCTTTCAACTATACTCCTAATACTGGCTTTGTGGGAACCGATAGCTTTACCTACAAAGTGAATGATGGTTTAGCTGATTCTAATATCACTACTGTCACTCTAACCGTCAATCCAATTAATGACGCACCCGTAGCTAATCCAGATAGCTACAATACCCTCCGCAACACCACTCTCAACATTCCAGCAGCCGGAGTTTTAAACAACGATACCGATACTGAAAATCAGCCTCTAACAGCAGTTATTGAAACTAACCCCAGCAACGGAAATCTAACTCTCAATTCAGATGGCTCCTTCAGTTATACTCCTAATACTGACTTTGTTGGAACCGATAGCTTTACCTACAAAGTGAATGATAGTTTAGCTGACTCTAATATCACTACCGTCATCCTTCATATTTTCAATCCAGTTCCTATAACTGTTCCTCCCAGTGGTGGGACCACGCAAGGGACAGAGCAAGATGACTACCTTGATGCCTCTAACCAGTTAGGCTATCAGCGCCTTGAAAGCGGCGGTGGCGACGATCTCATCATTGGTTCCAACCAACGCGATATCCTCAAAGGCGGGATCGGTAACGATAGCCTCTACGGTGGGGGAGATTTCGATAAACTGTATGGAGAAGAAGGGGATGATCTCCTCGACGGCGGCGCTGGACTGGATATCCTCTCCGGTGGCAGCGGTGCCGATCGCTTTGTCCTCGCAGCGGGGAATGGCAGCGATCGCATTCTCGACTTCAATGCTCTCGAAGGCGATCTCTTTGCCCTAAGTGGACTAAACTTCGGACAATTGAGCTTTAATAGTAATCAGATTCTTTCTGGCATCGAAGCATTAGCTCAAGTAACAGATAATCTCGGCAATCCTGTTACGGGATTTGACGCTCATCCTCAATGGTTTGTCACTCTCTAGTTACCCACCCAAATCGAACCGATCTGACAAAGGAGTCAATTAATGAAGACTAAGCCAGCCAACTTGCTTCTGGCTGCCACGACAGCACTTTTAGCCAGCACTTTTTCCCCTCACCTGCCAGCCCAAGCACTGACCTGGACGATTAATAATGGTAGTATTAACAGCAATCCGGCTACTGGGATTACAGGAAGTTTTACCATTGATAATGAAAACAGTACGGCTCCTAATATTACTTTCAGTAACCTGATGATTGACGGACTGACTTTGACGGCGGCTGACGTAATTAATATTAGTTTGGCAACTCCTAGTGGCAGTGGAATCCAAGCAATTGACTGGTTAAATGGGTTGAATAGTCTCTCTTTAGTTTTTGACTCTCCCTTAACGACAGCAGGTGGGACAATTCTTCTCAATAATATTACCAGTGACTTTAATGGCCATGTAGTCAGTGGCTCCGTTACGGATGTGTCGCAACCTCCTACTGCTGTACCAGAACCATCTACTCTCCTTGGCTTGGCGACCACTTTTAGCTCCTGTGTTTTCTTGAAGCGAAAACTGAAAGGCGAAAACCAAGAAATCATGAGCGAGGGTTAGCCATCCGTTAAAACGGATGTTCGCCCTTGCGAACAAGGGGATTTATTCGTTCTCTAATTTCTACGGCCAGAAAACAAGGTCAAAACATCCTACAAGTTTTAACTCAAGTTCTCAAGGGGGAAGTTCTGGTTTTTTCCTAATTTGTCAAGACCTCGGTAGTTACGGGATTTTCCGAAAAATAGGGCAGTTTTCAGGCTACCCTAACCGGAAAATTAATCCCCAAAATGGGAGATAATCGCGTCGGCAAATTCGGAACATTTCAGGGGAGGATTAACGGGAGGTTCCATCAGACGCGCTAAATCGTAGGTAACTTGTCGATTAGCGATCGCTGCTGCGATGCCTTTTTTAATCAAATCGGCCGCTTCTTGCCATCCCATGTATTCCAACATCATCACCCCGGAAAGAATCACCGAACCGGGGTTAATTCGGTCTAAACCGGCGTGTTTAGGGGCTGTGCCGTGGGTTGCCTCAAAAATAGCGCAAGTATCGCCAATATTCGCCCCAGGTCCCATCCCTAAACCACCCACGATCGCCGCTGCCGCATCGGAGAGATAATCGCCATTCAGGTTCATGGTAGCGAGGATCGAGTATTCATCGGGACGGGTTTGGATCTGTTGGAAGATACTATCGGCAATGCGATCGTTGACCATAATTTTATCTTGCCACTGCCCCTTGCCGTGGGTTTCCCAGATAGCATCGAGAACACTGGTCACTTCTTGGCAGATTTTGGCTTTTTTCTCGTCTGTGAGGGCATCATAACCCGGTTCCACCATGCGGGCGTTATCTTCGATGCTCAGATCGGGGTTTTTCTCCTTATTGCTGAGTATCCATGATTCCATCTCGGTGACGCACACATCCCGGAATTCACTTTTAGCTAATTCGTAACCCCAATCCCGAAACGCCCCTTCCGTATATTTCATAATGTTACCCTTGTGGACGAGAGTAACTTGATTTTTCGGTTTGGGTAAAGTCAGCGCTCGTTCGATCGCCCGGCGGACTAATCTTTGGGAACCTGTCTTACTAATCGGTTTGATCCCGATACCCGCGTCGAGGGGAATTTGTTTTTTACCATGTTCGGGAGTGGCGGGAATTAGTTCCGTGTTGAGATAATTAATCAGTTTATCGGCGATTTCCGTGCCTTGTTTCCATTCGATGCCGAGATAGATATCCTCGGTATTTTCCCGATAGACGATGACATCGAGTTTTTCCGGGGTTTTATGGGGGGAAGGGGTTCCCGCATAGTAACGACAGGGACGAACACAGGCATAGAGGTCAAAAATTTGCCGCAAAGCCACATTCAGGGAACGAATGCCGCCACCGATCGGAGTGGTCAAGGGACCTTTGATGGCAATACCATATTCTTTAATCGCTGTCAAGGTATCTTGGGGTAGATATTGATAGGTCCCGTAGATTTCGCAAGCTTCATCGCCAGCATAGACTTTAAACCAATGGATTTTCCTTTGACCAGCGTAGGCTGTGGCGATCGCTGCATCGATAACTTTTTCGGTTGCGGGCCAGATATCGACTCCCGTACCGTCACCGCGAATGAAGGGAATGATGGGATCGTCGGGAACTAGAGGTTTTCCGTCAGAAAAAGTAATTGTCGAGCCTGTTGTCGGTGGGGTGATTTTTTCGTAGCTCACAGTCATGGACTTCCAGAAACAGTATTTATCTATACGTTGGGAGTCTAGCGCCGTCAATATCTATACGCAGGGATTTTGGGTAATTTCTTAAAGATTCCTTTGCTGGTATCTCCACTCAAAACAACCTAGAGGAAATCTATTTATGCTGCTGCGCTCGTTGTTCAAGGCCAAGTTACTCCATTCCCCTGAACAATCTCTAACCCCAATTACTCAAAATTTTATGAAGCATTTGAGCAAACACCTGACTTGATCGATGACAATGGCTCTATCCCGTTCTAGCTGTCAATAATTATGCAAAGTCTTTTTCGACGTTCCCTAGCTGAGACCAATTCTGGGGAAGAAGATATCCGTAGTCGTATTCTACAGGCCGCTTTACGTTTATTTGCCGCTAAGGGTTATGAAGGAACTACGACCAAAGACCTAGCAGGAAGCGCAAATGTGGCAGAAGGAACTTTATTTCGTTATTTTCCCAACAAAAAGGCGATTTTAATCGAAGTGGCCACTAGGGGATGGGTGGATATTCTCACCGACTTGCTGACGGAATTGAGCGAAATGGGCAGTTATAAAGCGGTAGCGCAGGTGATGCGACGTAGGGTGTTGAGAATGCGAGAAAATAGCGATTTATTGCGAGTTTGTTTTATAGAGGCACAATTTCATCCCGAATTAAAAGAGCGAATTCAATCGGAGGTAATTGCTAAAATGACCGATGTGGCCGAGGCTTTTTTTCAAACAGCGATCGATCGTGGTATCTATCGTCCCATGAATCCGAAAATTGTCGCCCAGGTTTTTCTAGGAATGTTCGCAATTGCCGGTTTTTCCAGTGAAACTATTTTAGATAGCAATGCTTCCCCCTTAGCTTTACAAGAAATGGCCGAAGGTATTGCCGAAATTTTTCTGAATGGAGTGTTAGTTAAGTAGGTAGGCACAATTATTTGTAGGATGGGTTAGCGGTAGCGTAACCCATGCGGGCGTTGGGTTTCATGCTTCAACCCAACCTACGTTCATTTTATATTTAATTCCACCCACCCACTTAAGTAGGGGCTGCTGAAAAAGTTTTTCGTGGGGGCAGGGTGTGGGGTGTGGGGTGTGGGGTGTGGGGTTTTACCCATTTTCAGGTGGTCAATTACCTAATTTTCAGGGAAAAATTACCTGAATTTTCCCCCCAATCACTCCAATGGTCG
>NZ_JADBUE010000070.1:0-3108 GCF_020245805.1 Microcystis sp. M179S2
ATTTTTGGGGCAGCCTATATCTCGGAGTTAGGAACCAGTATTGGTGATAATACCACCAGTGTTTTCGTTCTGGGAGGATTATTTTTTATAGTTAGTAGTTTCGGGAAAAATCTGCCAATTCCCTCTAAAAATATTCTTTTATCTGGATTCTTATTAGGATTAGCAACGGGGTTTAAATTAACCAATGCTTTATATAGTATTAGCTTTTTGGTAGCTATTAATTTTTTACCTAATTCTTGGTCAGAAAAGTTACGCAATTTAATTCTATCAATTCTCTCAATGGCCGTGGGTTTTAGTCTCACTGCTGGTTATTGGATTATCCTAATGTGGACAAAGTTTGCTAATCCTCTTTTTCCCTTCTATAATAAAATCTTTCAATCTCCTTATATCGAAACCGACTACAATTTTAAAGGGATACAATATTTGCCTAAAGATATCTGGCAATGGTTGTTTTATCCTGTTTATTTTATCCAGAGACAAACTCTTGTATCTGAGGTTCCTTTCCAAGATAGCCGATTAGCTATAACCTATTTATTGATAATTTTACTAATAGTAGTGATTATTTTTCGTGCTATTTCTAAGCGCAATCTATCTTCTGAACCTGACTTAACCCACGGTGCAGTTTTAGGGTTTTTACTGCCTTTTTCTCTGACCGCTTACTCTATTTGGTTAGTGGGATTTTCTATCTATCGTTATCTGATGCCATTAGAATTAATCACTCCCACTTTAATTATTTTGATTATTGCCTATCTTTATCCTCGAAAGAAACCATTATTAATCATAAATTTGGTAATATTTTCCTTAATTGTCACTACGGTTAAACCGATGTATTGGTGGAGAATGGGATGGTCAGATCATTATTTTGGTATCGATAGTCAAGCATTAAAACCCTACGAAAATTCCACGATTGTTATCTGGGGAGATGAAGGAACATCTTTTATCGTCCCTTATTTTCCCGCTTCGACTCGTTTTGTGAGACTCAAAGGCAATACTGGAGTCAGTGAGGGAACTTTAATGCGAAAAAATGCCGAGACATTTATTGCTAATACTCCCCCAGAATCTCTCTACATTCTCCAGACGGACTTTAATAAAAAATCGCCTGATATAGTGGGGGATTTAGCGAAGGAAAATCTCGTTATTGATTTCCAAAGTTGTCAACCCTTTCCCACCAAAATCGAAAAATTTAATCTCTGTCGTCTTCAGAAAAAGTAATTCTCTACCTTTTATCTGTAATGATTTATCTATTGACCGTTAACTACAATTGCGCGGAATTAATTCAGCGTTTAATCGCTTCCCTCGAAGATGACTTATCTGCTACTCTCATCATTGTTAACAATTCCACTGAAGATAAAAATATCCAATCTTTAGCAGCGCAAAGAGTCAAGATTATTGAAGCGGGGGAAAATTTAGGATTTGGGAAAGGATGTAATCTGGGACTTGATTGGATTTATCAACAAGACAGAGAAGCTATCGTTTGGTTAGTTAATCCTGACGCTTACTTATTACCGGACTCTCTGGAGAAAGCAAGCAAATTTTTTCAGCAATATCCGGAAGTTGCCATCGCTGGTACAGAAATTTACGAACCGGATGGTAAAATCTGGTTTGGTTGGGGAAAATTTAATGCCAAAATCGGCACAATTAACGTGGTGGAGGAATCCTTAGACTACGGAGATAAATCCTATCTTATTCCCGACTGGGTGACGGGATGCAGTTTATTAATTAATTTCTCTAATTTTTACACTTGTCCCCATTTTGATCCCGATTACTTTCTCTACTACGAAGACTTTGATTTTTCCCGAAGATACGCAAATCAAGGCTATTTAGTTGTTGTTACCAATCAGATTAAAATCATTCATGAACCATCTTCTATCACCCGTCGCTATGGTTATCTAAGACTAACTCATAATATCTATAGTTATCTTCTCAGTCTCGAAAAACATACGACTTTAACTATCCTTGTTTATCGCTTGCTGCGGATGAGTTTTATGTCTTTACTGATCCTTCCCATTAAACCAAAATTCTCCCTAGCCAAGCTGCAAGGAATTCAACTCTATTGTCACAGAATTATCACTAAACTGCGTCTAGGTTGAAACCCTTAGTTTTGCCGCTTCTGGCATTATTCTTACTAAATCCTGTTTAAAAGCTATAGGGGAGCGGGGAGTAGTGGTGATGGTGAGCTATCTTGCTGATCTAGTCTGACAAGTCTAATGACCCGAAAAATAAGGAAGAGTGAGCGATTCATGTTAATTTTTATTAAGAAGCGATCTTTGATGAGAACAGACAACTATGAACTTCGAGATTCCCAGTGCCGTAAAAACTTGGTCACAATTTGGCCATCCCATTCTCATGTGGGTTTTATTAGGGTTAACTATCTATGCCCTCTATTCGGGGCTACAATGGCGACGGACGCGTACAGCAGATAAGGAACTAAAAAAAGAATTATTGCCCAAGGATTTTCGCACTAAACACTATCAAATTGGCTCCCTAATCCTCGCTTTAATGGTCTTGGGGACGATCGGGGGTATGGCGGTGACTTATATTAATAACGGTAAATTATTTGTCGGTCCCCATCTGCTGGCGGGTTTAGGGATGGTGGGTTTAATCTCGATCAGCGCCGCTTTAGTACCTTTAATGCAAAAAGGCAATGAATTGGCCAGAATCACCCATATTACCCTTAATGCCGTCATTTTAGGTCTTTTTGGCTGGCAAGCCTTCACAGGAATGGATATAGTCCAGCGTATTCTCAGCAAAATTTGACATACTCCCACCGTCAAGCTACGCTGTGACGGGGGATTCTTGACCTATCACTATCGTAAATTCCTTGTTCAACGAGACAGCTTAGATTCTCAATGTCTCCACTGAAAATCTTTCTTGCCGGACTCTCTATTATGCGTTTGGGTCGGTTTCTGTTTGCCCAACAGTACCGTTGAGATGATTTCCCAAATATTTCAACCCTTTTTTAAGAATGTTGATCGCTGCATTATGATCCCTATCTAAGATTGTTTTACAGTTAGGACATTGATGAGTTCTAGTGCTTAATGTTTTTTGAACTCTCGTCCCACAAACTGAACAATCTTGGCTAGTAAAATGCGGTGGTACAGCAATACA
>NZ_JADBUE010000071.1:0-10977 GCF_020245805.1 Microcystis sp. M179S2
CGGGACAAAGGGTTAACCTCGATTTATGATTTTCCTTGATCTATCTGGGTTTCAGCGATTTTGGGCTTCTCGAAGTAAATCCCAAGCGGGGATTGGAGTTGAGGCTTTTCTCGATTTGTTTTTTGTCTAAGTCCCATTAGCAGGTTTTATTAGCTTTTTGGGTCTAGGAGGGAACAGTTAACGATTTTTAAAAGCTTCGATCGCCGCCGGCAAAGTATAGTAAATTCTCTCTTGGCTAATTTTATCTAACAAGCGGGAACGTTGCAATTCTAAGTACAGATCGTGTTTAACCCTCGCTAGGGCGAAAACTATACCCTGTCTTGATAATTCCCTTGCTAATTCCTCGATAATCTCCACGGCTGTACTATCCAACTCTCCGAGTGCCTCTGTATTCAAGACAAACCATTCTACCGGTTTTGTCTCCCGGGCAATGGCGCTGAGGGCGCGACGTTTAAAGTCGGCCGCATTAGCAAAAAATAAGGGGGCATCGTAACGATAGATAACTAACCCGGGTATTGTTTGCGCTTCTGGCCAATCCTGGAGTGCGTGTAAACCCATCACCCCCGGAACCGTACCCAAGACGGCATCATCGGGCCGGGTAATGCGGGCCAATAAATCGATAACCGAGAGACCGATGGCGATGGCAACCCCGCTTAAAATCCCCGTGGTTAGCACCCCCACCATTGTCAGGACAGCGAGATTAAACTCACTATTGCGAAAGCTTTTTAGTCGTTTAGCGCCGGCAATATCCACCAGTTTACAGGCCGCATAAATCACCAGCGCACCCAAGGCGGCCTTGGGAAAGAGTACCAGTAGCGGACCGAGCAAGAAAATGACCGCCACCACCACCACTGCCACCACCAGGGAGTAAAGCTGACTTTTACTACCCACCGAATCGCCCACCGCGGTGCGACTGGCGCTGCTGCTGATGGGAAATCCCTGACAAAAACCCGCCGCCAGATTCCCCAGTCCCAGGGCTAAAAATTCTTGATTGGCATCGATTTCTTGGTTATGGCGTGCGGCAAAGGCTCTAGCGGTCAAGACGTTATCGGAATAGCCGACCAGGGCAATGCCGACGGCTGCGGTTACTAGAGGTAGTAATTGGGCAAAATCTAGGGTTGGTAAGCCAAAATTCGGCAAAGTATTGCTAATTTTCCCCACTACTGCCACCCCCTCTTGATCGAGATGGAGGGTGGCGACGGCGAGGGTTCCCAGTAAAACCGCCAGCAAGGGACCCGGTGCTTTGGGAAAATATTTTTGGATGACAAATAGAAATAGTAGCAGCAATATAGCGAGGCTAAGGGTTGGCCAGTGCCATTGATTTATTCCCCGAAAAAAAGCTAAAATTTCTTTAAAAACCGTATTTTCACGGATTGACAAACCACTAATTTTACCCAGTTGTCCCGCAATCATGATCACCGCCACTCCCGCCATATAACCGATCAGGATCGGTTTGGAGAGTAAATTAGCTAAAAATCCCAAGCGGGCGATATAACCAACTAAACAGATTAAACCGACCATTAGGGCTAAAAAAGCCGCTAAACTGCCGTAATTTTCTCCTTGAAGGCTTACCATCGGTGCGATCGCTGCCGCCGTCATCACTGCCGTGGTCGATTCTGGTCCGAGGGATAGTTGCGATGAGGAGCCGAAAAGGGCGTAAACTAGGGCGGCTGGCACGAGAGTCCACAATCCCACCACCGGCTCGACCCCGGCCAGGTCGCCGTAAGCCATACACTGGGGAATAGCGTAGGCCGCCACGGTGACACCGGCGAGTATATCTCGGCCCAGCCACTGCCATTGATAGGAGCGCAGGTTTTTTAGCCCGGGTAAATCAGGAAAATCGACTCGTCGGGAGTTTTTACTCATATTTTCTCTGTCAACGGCGACTTAACCTAATTTTAACGGAAGAATTAGCTAGGAAAAGCCCTTAGGTTGAGATATTTTCTGTCAGCAGGATATTTATACCATGTTAGCCGCAATTTTAATTAAATTGGCTAAATATACTCGGAAATATCTTCTTGACAATCATCGGCTAAGTATGATAACGCCCGGAAGCGTAAACCGACTAATTGCTCGTAGAGAGGATTTAACTTGCACAGGGGCGGAATATGCACTAATTTATGGCCAAAAAGCACGATATCGCGTTCAAAAGGACATTGAGGCGGGACCATTTTGCAGATAAACCGGGCCAAGCGCGGATCGTGCATTTCTACCCCATCTAACCAATCTTTGAGGGGATGAAGCAGATCTGGGTGGGGATGTTCGGCACTGATAAACTCGGATTTCTGCGCTTCCGTGGTAATTTCGGGAATTTCACAGATAGTATGTTCTAAAGCTGACAAGGCCTCGATTTCTAACCCGAAAGCATCCCGATAACTATGCAGTAATTGCGCTTCGGCGGGGGAATAAATGCCATCGGCGATCGCTACCATGACCGCCGTGCGGAGGAAGTTTTCTGATATTTTGGGGTCATGACCGAAACTTGCGGCCAATTCTTCGGGACTAATCGATTGATAGAGAACGTGGTCGTCATCTAATTCTAATTCGTGAGCGAAACGGGCGATCGATTCCTGTTCGCTGGTGCTATAATCCCCATCACACCAAGCAATTGTCAGTAATCCCCGTAACCAGTCCCTAACTTGTTCGTTAGTGTAGCGGTATTGAACAGAGCTAACCATAGGTATTGCTAAAACTGATTTCTAGTTTCTCAATTTAATTCTACCCATCGCCCCCGGATTCTAGTGGCCACCGTTCATATCATTTAACTATAGCCAATAACCCCATGGTCAGCTAGGAAGTTTTCGTTTTTCATCTGGCATAATCGGGCAATTTTCGCCCCTAGGAGCAGGGGTAGGGGGTTGGTGCTCCTTGTCCCTTCCCCACCCGCGTCAGTCCTAGTGAAAAGGTGGATTCCTGGGATTAACGTCCGATCCCGAGGTAACGGAAACCGGCTGCTGTCACCACCGCAGGATCGAGGAAATTGCGACCATCAATTAACACGGGTTCGCGCATGGTTTTAACCATTTTGCCGTAGTCAAGACGGAGGAATTCTTGCCATTCCGTCACCACCACCAAAGCGTCACAACCATCGGCCAATCTTTCTGGATCCGATTCGATAATCACACCGCTTAGACCGTGACTTAAACCACTTTGGGAAACTATCGGATCGTATGCTTTTACCTTAGCACCTAAACGATTTAACTGTTCGATCATGGTTAAAGCCGGAGCATCGCGCATATCATCGGTATCGGGTTTAAAAGTTAATCCCAACAAACCGACGGTTTTACCCTTGAGGATTTTTAATTCCTGTTGCAGTTTTTCGATCGCGATTGTCCGTTGACGTTTGTTAACATTGATAGCGGCGTTAAGTAATTCCGTTTCGTAACCGTAGTCTTCCGCGGTATGTACCAAAGCCGACACATCTTTGGGGAAACAGGAACCCCCCCAACCGATCCCGGCCGAGAGGAATTTGCTGCCGATACGGGAATCTAAACCGATACCTTTAGCCACTTGGGTGACATCAGCCCCGACGCGATCGCAGATATTAGCTACTTCGTTAATAAAGCTAATTTTGGTGGCTAGGAAGGCATTAGCGGCGTATTTAATCATTTCTGCCGAACTGAGATCCGTAACCACTACGGGAACGGGAGGCAAGGAGGGATCATCAGCAAATTGACGTTCAACCAAAGGCGCGTACAATTCCTTCATCATTTCGATGGCTTTCGGGTTATTACTGCCTAAAACAATACGATCAGGGTTAAAAGTATCATAAACTGCCGAACCTTCGCGTAAAAATTCGGGATTACTGACCACATCGAATTCCGCTTCGATGCGTTCTAGTGTACTAATACCGCCACCAGCGGCCACGAGATTTTTTTGTCTCTCGGCCACGCCATCGAGGACGATCATCCGTACCCAATCCCCAGAACCGATGGGAACGGTCGATTTATTGACGATTACTTTATAACCACCGTTGAGATGGGCCCCAATACCCCGGGCCACCGCTTCCACATAACGAGTGTCACTTTCTCCCGTGGGTAGTGCTGGTGTACCAACAGCGATAAAGAGGATTTCACCGTGTTTAACTCCCGCTTCTAGGTCCGTGGAGAATTCCAGATTGCCGGAGGCTGCCGAAGACTGCATTAATTCCGATAACCCCGGTTCATAGATGGGGGATTGTCCCGATTTCATCAATTTGACTTTTTCTTCATTGTTGTCAATACAGATAACATGATGGCCGATGTGTGCTAGGCACACCCCGGTGACTAAACCCACATAACCCGTTCCGATAACACAAACACGCATGATAATCACTCCAGTGACAATTAGGTTAAATTTATTGATTAGGGATTAGCTGAGACGAGAACGGAAATCCTCGATCGTCATTTTTAAACCCTGACTTAGAGGAATAGTTGGACTCCAATCCAGATAAGTTTTAGCACGAGTGATATCCGGTTGTCGTTGCTTGGGATCATCTTCCGGCAGTGGTTGATAGACCAATTCGGCCTCGGGATTAATCATGCCTTGGATCACTTGTGCTAATTCCAGAATTGTGTATTCGTCGGGATTGCCTAAATTAACCGGCCCGATAAAGTCCCCATTCATCAAACGCATTAACCCTTCCACCAAGTCAGAAACATAGCAAAAACTGCGGGTTTGGGAACCTTGACCATAAACCGTTAGGGGTTGACCGCGCAAAGCTTGTACGACGAAATTACTCACCACTCGACCATCGTTTTCCAGCATTCGCGGGCCGTAGGTGTTGAAAATCCGGGCCACCCGGATATCGACTTTATGCTCCCGATAATACTCGAAAGCTAGGGTTTCCGCTACCCTTTTACCTTCGTCATAACAGGAACGCGGTCCAATGCAGTTGACATTACCTCGATATTCTTCCGTTTGCGGATGCACATCAGGATCGCCGTAGACTTCCGAGGTAGAAGCGAGCAAAAATCGCGCTTTTACCCGTTTAGCTAGACCCAGCATATACATAGTCCCTAAAACATTGGTTTTAATCGTTTTGACGGGATTATATTGATAGTGAATTGGGGAAGCAGGACAGGCCAGGTGATAAATCTGATCGACTTCTAAACGGATCGGCTCGGTGATATCGTGACGAATTAGCTCAAAATAAGGATTTCCTAGCCATTTAACGATATTTCGGCGCGTCCCCGTGTAGAAGTTATCCAGACAGATCACTTCATGACCCTGTTCCATCAAGCGATCGATTAGATGGGAACCAATAAAACCTGCACCGCCTGTAACTAGGATTCTCATGTAATCGACAAGTAAACATATAAAATTATTCTTAAAATACCCTTACGCTGGCTTTTTGGCAAATATTTTTTTTGACGAGGTGTTATCAGCGATCGCCGATGCTAGGCTAATGGCTGAATAATGGCTGGGTAATCCTTAAAAAATGTAACAATTTTCGTAGTCATCCCTACAGAGTTCTATATCGTCCAATCTTGTAGGCGTAAATTAGGGATTTGAGAGAAATCACGATAATTGCGTGTTACTAAAATACTGTTTTCTGATCAACTAATCGATGCAATTCTTAAATCTTGTGTTCCTATACGAATTTTTTGCTCCCGTAATTCTCTGAAATGATAATGAGCTTCTAAAGTATAGTTCAAAATTTTAAATTTGCTCAGATAATTAACTATATCTCTCAAACCTTGATAGCCTTTGATTAACTTTTCATATTGATTGCTTTGAGAGTATTTTCTGATCACGCTGAACCATCCTCTTACTTGTTCTTCTAAAGTAATAATTGTTATAGCCGTATCATCAGGATCGATAGACGCTACTCTCCGAACTAAGTTCGGATGTAGTTTTTGCAGTAGGGTTATATGATCGGTATCTAATATATATTGAGTCACGGTGTTTCAACTTGTTGACTGTCTTCTTGGTCAACTTTTTGACGATAGGTTTCTATACTCTCTATGACTTCATCTAAGAGGGGATTATAGGTTAGGGTAACTGGTATATTGAGGAGTGGATGCTCTTGTTGTTGTTTTTTCTGCGCTAATTTTTCAAATAATTGGTTTTGTTCTTCTAAAGAAAGTTGATCGATAGATTCTATAATCTGGCTAAGAGAAAGATGAGGAGTCATAAATTACCAGCCTTTTTGACTAGATATTGATGCTAGTGTAGCATAATTCCCTTCGCTAACAGCTTTAAAACAGCTCCTACAGTAATCGGCATTTTTCTGATAGTGAGTTATTCTAAACAAATATTGGGAGCTACTGTAATTCGGTCTAGTTTTTCCCTAGTGGTACAAGCAGGATGCCTGTAAATGCTATTGATGTAATTGGTAGCACAGGCATCGGCCGCCTGTAAAGAGATAGAAAGATTTAAGTTTAGAACAATGCCAGCCTATGTTATACTCTAAACAGAAAAACCCCCCTTGTCAAATTTGGGCAAATTCGGGCAAAATAGGGAATGTAAATTTTATATACTATTTAGTATTATTTTGATAGGACTAAAGAGGCTAGATTATGACCAGTGCTGGGCAAAATAAGTTATTTATCCTGATCGATGGGCATTCTTTGGCTTTTCGTGCCTATTATGCCTTTGCTAAGTCTCGTTCTGGTCCTCTGCGTACTTCTACCGGCATTCCCACCAGTGTGTGCTTTGGGTTTTTAAATTCTCTGATGCAGTTACTTGAAACTCAAAAACCCACTTATTTAGCAGTTGCTTTTGATTTAGCAGCTCCTTCTTTTCGCCATGAAGCTGATGCCAATTATAAGGCTAATCGGCAAGAGACTCCCGAAGAATTTCGCCCCGATTTAACTAATCTGCAAAGTCTCTTGGCAGCGATGAATATTCCTATTGTGACTTCCCCGGGTTACGAAGCAGATGATGTTTTAGGAACTTTGGCAAAACAAGCCAGTGATCATGGTTATACAGTCAAGATTTTAACAGGCGATCGAGATTTATTCCAATTGGTAGATGAGGAGAAAAAAACCACGGTTCTCTATCTGGATATTAATGCGGTCAAAAGTACCTCGGGACAGGGTTATACAGAATTCAATTCCCAAGCTGTCACGGAAAAGTTAGGGGTGACACCAAAACAGGTAGTAGATTTTAAAGCTCTTTGCGGTGATAAGTCTGATAATATCCCCGGAGTGCGCGGAATTGGCGAAAAAACAGCGATAGATTTATTAAAAAAATACGATAACTTAGACGATATATATACCAATCTGGAATCGATTAAGGGAATGGTAAAAACTAAATTATTAGAGGGAAAAACCGCCGCCGAAAGTTCTCGCTATTTAGCCAAAATTGCCCTTGATGCCCCCGTTAGTCTCGAGGAAGAGAAATTTCGTCTCCGAGGTTTTAATCGGCGTTTAGTTCAACCTTTATTGGCAAGATTAGAGTTAAAGAAAATTCTCCAGAAACTCGATCAAATTCAACAGTATCTAGGTGGCACTCCTACCCTAGAATTAACTAGCGATGCTGATTCTAATCAATTGTCTCTGTTTGATTTACCCCCTGTTTCTCCACCGGTTCTAATTGCTCCCGACATTATTGATACTATTCCTAAGTTAGATGCTCTACTGGCCAAATTAAGAACTTTCACTAATCGGCAATTTCCCGTCGCTTGGGACACCGAAACCACGGATTTAAATCCTCGTGTAGCCAAATTAGTCGGCATCGGTTGCTGTTGGGGAAAAGAATTAAATGCTATGGCCTATATTCCTATCGGACACCAGAGCGGTGATAATTTAAATCTAGAGATAGTCCTCGAAAAATTACGCCCAATTTTAGCTGGTGATAATTATCCGAAAGTCTTCCAGAATGCGAAATTTGATATTGATGTTTTTTATCATCAAGGAATTACCGTTAAAGGTCTAGTTTTTGATACTATGGTGGCTAGTTATGTCCTCCATCCCGAACTAACTCATAATCTCGAAGATTTATGCGATCGCTATTTAACTGGTATCACTTCCCTTAGTTATAAAAGTCTCGGTATTCCTGGGGGAAAAACCATCGCTGATTTAGATATTGCCACCACTGCCAACTACTGCGGATTAGATGCCTACGCTACCTATTTGCTTCGAGAAAAATTACAGGCAGAATTAACTAAAATTCCCCCTTTGTATCAATTATTCTCTGAAATAGAATCTCCCTTAGTGATGGTGCTGTGGCAGATGGAAAATTATGGTATAAAAATTAATATTAACTATCTAAAAAACTTTTCCCAGCAACTAGAAAGAGACTTGGCAGACATAGAAAAAAAAGCTTATGAATCCATCGGAGAAACTTTTAATCTTGGCTCTCCTAAACAGTTAAGTGAAATCCTCTTTGATCGATTGGCACTCAATCGCAAAAAATCCAGAAAAACTAAAACAGGTTACTCTACTGATCAAAGTGTTTTAGAGAAACTACAAGGCGATCATCCCTTAATTGATTATATCCTTGAACATCGCACCTTGTCCAAATTAAAATCCACCTATGTGGATGCTTTACCGAAATTAGCTGAACCAAAAACCGCACGAGTACATACAGATTTTAATCAAACCATCACCAGCACCGGACGCTTATCATCCTCCAATCCTAACCTACAAAATATCCCCATTCGCAGTGAATTTTCCAGGCGAATTCGTCAAGCTTTTATCCCCGAAGATGGTTACTTATTAGTATCAGCAGACTACTCACAAATCGAGTTAAGAATTCTTGCTCATCTCAGTCAAGAACCAGTTTTATTAGAAGCGTATCGTAGTAATCAAGATGTTCATAAAGTCACCGCTCAATTGCTCTTTGATAAAAGGGAAATTACGCCAGAAGAACGCAGTTTAGGAAAAACAATTAACTTCGGAGTTATTTACGGCATGGGAGCGCAAAAATTCGCCCGTGAATCGAAATTAACCGTAGAACAGGGCAGAAAATTTATTGAAAAATATCATCAACGTTATGCCCAAGTATTTGAGTATTTAGAAAATAGCAAAAAACAAGCGATCGCTCAGGGATATGTGGAAACAATTTTGGGTAGAAGACGTTATTTTAACTTCGATAATCCCCTCTTAAAAAGACTGCGGGGACTGTCCTTACATGACATCGATTTAGATAGCCTCAAACTCAACAACGAGGAGGCACAATTATTAAGATCGGCCGCTAATGCGCCCATTCAGGGTTCCAGTGCTGATATTATTAAAGTAGCGATGGTAAAATTGGCCGAGGTACTGCAAAATTATCGAGCGAGATTACTGCTGCAAGTCCATGATGAATTAGTCTTGGAAGTACCGAGGGAAGAATGGCCATCCCTAGAGTCAAAAATCAAGACGACTATGGAAGAAGCTGTCTCCTTGACGATCCCTCTCTTGGTAGAAATAAAAGCCGGTGACAATTGGATGGAAACCAAATAAAACTATGATCGAAAACAGACAATTTTTAACCCCAGAAGAATCCGCAGATGTGGACGCTGCCCTCTTGACTTCTCCCGAAAAATTCCTGACTCGTTTAACAATTTCTTCCCTACGCTTACTAAAAATAATCGCCGAAGATATGGGAGTAACCCTAGAAGAACTAACCCATAAACAGGTCATTCAATGGCTAGAAAAAGATAGTCAACTGCGTCGGGAACAGGGGATCGAAGCGGCAGTGCTGAAATGGTAAATAAACTCTTAAAAAATCAGCTACCCCTGACAATTTATGCTAGTTTTTAGCTATAAAGTTACTGGAGTTACAACAATGACAATTACCCTAAAAGTGCCTAGTATTGCCTGTGAAGGTTGTGCTAATACCATTACTAAAGCGATTAACAATCAGCAACCGGCAGCCCAAATATCGGTGGATGTAGCCAATAAAATCGTCACGGTAGAAACCACCGCATCCCGCGCAGAAATTGCCCAATGGATCAGCGAAGTCGGCCATATTGTTGAGTCTAGCAGTGAGGGTTGACATCCTCCCCCGTTAAAAATATACCTCTGGTAAAAATCAACAATTGTCGTGATTATTGTTGAATATCATCTCGAATACTGCTCGACTGACACCTTCTACAAAGCTAAGTGCTTTATTTGCTGTGTCAATCATGAACATAACACACCTCTGCTGTTGCTAAAACACGCTCACGAATATGATGATTAAGAGATTTGATGGTAACGAGATCAATAGTACGTCCATCAAATAATTGAGATAGTTCTTCTTGAATTTGATGAAGTTTGAAAAAACTGGGGGTAAAACCAAGTTCAAACTCAACGAGCATATCAATATCACTATCTGCGGTGAAATCATCTCGTAAAACTGAACCAAATAAGGAAAGTTTATGAATATGCCAATGTTGACAAAGTTGTGAGAGTTTTTCTTGAGAAATTTTCATATTTTCGTGTTGATCAGATTAGGTTTACCCCCAAGCTTTCTAGTTGTTGGTTTATCCAAGCGGTTG
Organism: Microcystis sp. M179S2; assembly: GCF_020245805.1. Classification (NCBI taxonomy): domain Bacteria; kingdom Bacillati; phylum Cyanobacteriota; class Cyanophyceae; order Chroococcales; family Microcystaceae; genus Microcystis; species Microcystis sp. M179S2. Next base: position 10,391 of record NZ_JADBUE010000071.1, read on the forward strand.
CCGTTTCTTCATCGGTTTCTATCGCTTTTTCTACTCCTATTTTAGCAATTTCTAATAGTTCTTTGGATTTTGCTTTTAAAGCACTCTTAGAGTAAATGTGCGATCGCTTTCAAAAGTTCTGTTAATTTATTTTTCCATCAGTATAGCGCAAAATACGTCTGATAGCATTTACAATGAGGCATATATAATCTGTGCTGATTCTAAAATGTTTTTACATCTTAGCCAGTTATCACTCCGTTTGAGTGCTGCTTTCACAATTAAATCTACTTTTCGATCAAAAATTGCTTGCAGTTCATCGCGCATTTGTAGGGTTTCGGTTAAACCTCGTTTAGCGGTTGGGAAAAAGGTAATTAAAATATCAATATCGCTATCTGAACGGAAATCTTCGCGTAAAACTGAACCAAATAATGCCAACTCGGTGACTTGCCACTTTTGACAAAATCCTTTAATTTGTTCCATTGGTAGATTTATTTTTGTGTTCATCAGATTAGGTTTACTCCCAAGCTTTCTAGTTGTTGGTTTATCCAAGCGGTTGCCGTTTCTTCGTCGGTTTCTATTGCTTTTTCTACTCCTATTTTAGCAATTTC
>NZ_JADBUE010000072.1:0-4843 GCF_020245805.1 Microcystis sp. M179S2
CATCGGGTGGCATAAATCGACTAAATCCTTATCTGGCAAGAGACTTAATTGATTAGCTCGTTCTAGATCGAAAACAATTGGCAAAAATCGCAGCCATGTCTTTCTCTATAAGGGTTTCATCCCTTATAACCCCGTCCATTGCATAACACAAACCGAAGAACCTGGAGTGTTAAGTGAGCAGTATATGGATGACAGCAACAGTGCTGTCTTTTCACTGATTACTGTTTACTGTTCACTGATAACTGACCAAATCTCCCCACTTCCCTCTCCCTAACCCCCAACAGCATAAATTAAGTTTTGTATCAATAATTTGCTAATTTTGCTGTTATGTGCTATACAGTTACGCATCAAAACAGGATAGAAAAACGAGATTTTCTTAATTACCAGACATTTTCTCAAATTTTATGGCAACTCTCCCAGAGTCAAATTATCCTGAAAGAAATCCTCTCCTAGAAAATCCGACAAGACTCAGAGAAATTGTGGCCATTAATGCTTTTATCCTTGTATTAGGACTTCGATGATGAAAGAATTGGAGCGATACTATAAAGTTTTAGGGTTAGATCATGGGGCATCTCTCGATGAGATCAATCAAGCCTACAAAGATTTGGTGTTTATTTGGCATCCCGATCGCATTCCCAAAGATAATCAGCGTCTTTTGGAAAAAGCCACCGCTAAACTGCAAGAAATTAACCAAGCTAGGGAACAATTGCGGCAAATTCATCAAAATTCTTCTAAACGCTCCAATTCCGCCCCTAAAACTGAAAAACAGCCCGCCCACGCCTATAAAACTGCTTCCCCCTATCAGCCTCACCCTAGCCAACCCAGCCAAAATTCCCAAACCCACAGTCATAAAACCCAGAGTCAACAAACCCACAGTCAACAAACTCATAGTCAACAGAGCCACTCCCAGAATAACCATCAGGTTCACAATCAGGGTGCCTGGCGTCCTCACTATCGGGATTTAAACGGAGCCGATTTACAGGGGGCTAACCTGAAAGAAAAAGATCTCTCTAGTCGCAGTCTCATCGGGGCAGATTTAAGCCATGCCGACTTAAGCGATAGCTTCCTGCACAAAGTTAACCTAGAAAAAGCTAATCTGTACAAAGCTAATCTTTTTCGCGCCAATCTCCTCGAAGCTAATCTTAAAGGCGCAAATTTACAGGAAGCCAATCTCATCGGGGCGGATTTAAGCGGGGTGGATTTAAGTGGGGCGGATTTACGCGGGGCAAAAATTGGCTTTGGTAAGCGTATTATGGTGAAATTAACCGGGGCAATTTTAACAGGAACAATTCTCCCCGATGGTTCGATTCATCAATAGACCTCTTGCTAATTTTGATGTCCCTTTAATATGAACTATCACCTGATGGGCATTTATTACACAATCGCTGCTGTTTTTCTAGGGATGCAATTAGCTGCAGGAGAAAATTTATCGGCGGCAGCTCCTGATTTTCTCCGGCTGCAGAAAGCTTTAGAAAAACACAATTTCATCGTCAAAATTGCCCCGCCACCAGTGCGAGGAGCCTACGGTTTATTTGATAGTAAAACTAGAATTATTTGGATTCATCCCCTAGTTTTTGACTTAGGTATTGCCCGACCAACATTAATTCATGAAGCTGTCCATGCCGCTCAACTTTGTCATGGAGGCAAAACAGTTAAAGCTCTTAATTTAGCCATAGAACCACCGGCAATGACCAGAAGATTTTTTATGAATTATCAGGGTTTTAGCAGACAAATTGAAGCGGAAGCCTATACTGTTCAAGTTCAGCCCGATGGTCTAGATTTAGTGATTTCTTTACTGCAAAAATATTGTGCTTAGAAAACCTGTCGATAAATCTACCAATCCCGTTCTAATTCTTCGGCCACACGACGATAATCGGCGCTGGCTTCTTGGGCATTTTTACCGCGCCAATTGGTAATAGCTACCCCGTCTAAAACGGCTTTTTCGTGGGCCTTATAATTTCTGACAAAAGCATGACAGGCAGGAATACCTAATTCTAATAAAGTATTTTGTGCTTCCAAAGTTTCCTTAAGACTACGGGAATCCACTTTCGTTAACAAAACCCGATAGGAAATTCCTAGGGGTTTAACTGCCGTGCGTACCGTGTCAATTAAAGCCATTAAATCCATCGGTGCGGGAGGAGTCGGTAAAATTAAATAATCTGATTCTGCTATTACTGCGGTAAGTAATTCGGAGCGCAAAGCTGGTGGTGTGTCAATCACGATCAGATCGTACTCGATAATTTGACGCAATTCTCCTAATTTCTCTGTATTAATTTGCTTGGCTAAATCAAATACCATACCCGCTTGATTTCTTTCTACCCACCAAGTGGAGGAACCCTGCGGATCCGCATCCACCAGCAAAACACGCTGATTCTGCCCCCAAATTGCCGCTAAATTGACCGCAGTGGTGGTTTTACCCACACCACCTTTACCGTTGACAACAGCGAGGATTTTTGGGCTATTAGGCTTTAATTGCGAGGTCATTTTCAGTTATCAGTTATCAGTTATCGGTTAAGTAAGTAGGCGTTAAAAGTTATCAGATGCCCCTCTTATTAAGGGGGGATCCCCCCGCCTACCGGCACCCCCCTTATCAAGGGGGGCAGGGGGGATCGAACCTAAAATCTATCTTCAATTTAATTATAACCAGCTACTTATCAGTTATCAGTTACCAGTTATCAGTTATCAGTTATCAGTTATCAGATTTGAGTTTTAAGTTCACTGATTACTGTTTACTTTTTACTGATCACTGAAAAAAAGCTCCCCACTGATTACTGTTTACTGATCACTGATCACTGAATATAACTAACCAGAAAGTTTTTGATCTAAGATTTGGCTAGTTAATTTAGGATCGGCTTTACCGCCGCTTTTTTTCATGACTTGACCGACAAAAAATCCCTTAAGATTGGTTTTACCCGCCCGGAATTTTTCTAACTCGCTTGGATGGGAGGCGATAATTTCCTCGATCAGTTTTTCGATCGCAGAATTGTCAGAAATTTGTATTAATCCTTTCTTTTCCACCAGCGCTTTAGGTGAACCGCCTTGAGTGAGAAGTTCTGGTAAAATTTCCTTAGCAATTTTGCCACTAATTGTTCCCGTTTCAATCAGTTTAACTAATTCGGCTAAGTCTGACGCTTGCAGGGCAATTTCTGTGATCGTCAGCTTATTATTATTCAAATAAGCGGCGATATCTTGACTGATCCAGTTAGCGACTAATTTGGCATTGGCCCCCGCAATTACAGCAGTTTCAAAATATTCGGCCACGGTGCGATCATCGGTTAAAACCCTGGCATCGTAGGCGGAAAGACCAAATTCTTCTTCATAACGACGACGTTTACGAGCGGGTAATTCCGGTAATTCTTCCGCCCAAGCTTTTAACTGTTCGGGGGAGACTTCTAGGGGGGGTAAATCCGGTTCGGGAAAATAGCGATAATCGCTAGAACCTTCTTTTTTCCGCATACTAATCGTCCGTTGACTAGCTTCTTCCCAAAGACGGGTTTCCTGTACGATCAATTCGCCATTTTCGAGCGCTTCAATTTGTCGAACGATCTCGTATTCTATGGCTTTTTGGATAGCACTAAAGGAGTTCATATTTTTAATTTCTACCTTAGTCCCGAACTTTTTAGTGCCTTTTTTGCGAACAGAAATATTGACATCGCAGCGCAGGGAACCCTCCTGCATATTGCCGTCACTGATGCCGAGATAACGCACTAAACGCCGTAATTCTTGGGCATATTCCGCCGCTTCGGCCCCGGTGCGTAAATCCGGTTCCGAGACAATTTCTAATAATGGTACACCTGTACGGTTAAAATCCACCAGGGAATGGGTGGAACCGGAGAGACGTTCGCTGCCAGCATGAACCAGTTTTCCCGCGTCTTCTTCCATGTGCAGACGGGTAATGCCGATAATTTTGCGGCTAACTTCCTTAGTTTTTTTATCGACGATCTCGATTTCTAGTTGACCCTGTTCGACAATAGGGAGATCATACTGGGAAATTTGATAATTTTTCGGCAGGTCGGGATAAAAATACTGTTTGCGATCGAATTTGCTATGAGGTGTAATTTTACCATCGATAGCTAATCCCAGTTTAACGGCACTGGCCAGGACTTCTTGGTTAAGGACGGGTAATACCCCCGGATAACCCAAACAGATGGGACAGACGTTAGTATTGGGGGGACTATCGAAGTTGGTGGGACAGGGACAAAATATCTTGCTTTTGGTGTTCAGTTGACAGTGGGTTTCTAAACCGATAATTGCTTCGTATTCAGTGGCAGACATATTTTCTCGCTCTCGCCGACACAGGAATGATCTGTTTAATCATTATAGTCGCGATTCTGGAGCATTCCCTCCCTTCATAAAACTTAATACTGTAGTTACTAATCACTTTATACAGCCTGAATATAGCCCAAAAAAGATAATTTATTCAACCAATGTCCGCCATTATTTTTAATTTTATGGAATAAAACAGGGAAGCTTATCGATAATTTTTCACCGATAAACCTAGCTTTTTTAGTATCGACCACCGACCACCGAAAACCAAAACTTCCCACCTCACCGTTAAGATAACCGCCATAAATCGTAGCAAAAATTAACTTCTAGAGACGGGATATTTGCTTAGTATAGAAACAGAGAGATTATGTCCAAGAACTGACCCCATAACCGGCCAAAAGCAATATAAGCGGCGACAGTGATCATTTTCTAGGCGAGTATTGCCTTAGTAAGTAGGTGGGTGGAATTAAATATAAGATGAACGTAGGTTGGGTTGAAGTATGAAACCCAACGCCCGCATGGGTTACGCTACCGCTAACCCATCCTACAAATAATTGTGCCTCCCTACTTAATTGAC
>NZ_JADBUE010000073.1:0-11393 GCF_020245805.1 Microcystis sp. M179S2
GATCGGCACCCCCCTTATCAAGGGGGGCAGGGGGGATCGAACCTAAAATCCATTTTTAATTTAATTATAACCAGCTACTTAAATTATGACTATAGCAACAGATAAAAGTACCTATAGCTTTGCCGAATATTTAGAACTAGAGGAAACGGCAGCCTATAAAAATGAGTATCAAGATGGGGAAATCGTACCGATGACAGGAGGCACTACCGATCATAATAAAATTGCTCTCAATTTTGCCGCTTATTTAAAATTTGCCCTGAAAGGACAGAAATATAATATTTTTATCGGTGATGTGAAATTATGGATAGCGCAATATCGTCAAGCAACCTATCCCGATGTGATGCTAATTGAAGGTGAACCGATTTATTATGAAACTGGCAAGACAACTGTTACCAATCCCAGATTAATAGTAGAAGTCCTCTCAAAATCAACTCAAAATTATGACCAGGGTGATAAATTTCTCTATTATCGTTCGCTGCCGGAATTTCAAGAATATATTCTGATCAGTCAAAGTCGTCCCTATGTCATGCAGTATAACAAAACTCAAGAAAATAAATGGTTATTAACGGAATACGAGGGCGAAAATGCCAGTTTATCTTTAACTTCTGTCAATTTTGATCTCAGTTTTCAGGAAATTTACGAAGGAGTTACTTTTAATATAATTAATAAACCTCTTGCATAATTAATTTTTCATGGTTCAAAAACGGCAAAAATAAGGATTAAATAGCATAAAGTCTGTAAATAGACCATTTAACTGATTATTATTCATTCTTAATTCTCCTGACTCCTGACTACTGGCTACTGACTCCTAACCCCACCAACAAACTTTTTGCCGCAAACCCTATTTAACGATTTGCCTTGAATTTTCGTTTTTTTGCCAGTATTCTCGCCAAGGAAGTCCAGAAATCTATCTCTATAGGCTCAATTTCGCCGCTAAAGCGATCGCTACCGGGAAAATGCGATGTTCTTGCACTTGAATGCGTTCGTGGAGACTAGCCGCGGTATCATCCGGGAGAATGGGAACCACTGCTTGCATTAAAATTGGGCCACTATCTACCTCTGCGCGAGCGATATGCACAGTACATCCGGTCACTTTTACCCCTGCGGCTAAAGCTTGTTCCACGGCGCGCACACCCTTAAAACTGGGTAGTAAACTAGGATGGATATTAATCACGCGATCGGGAAAAGCATCTAGTAAAACCGGGGTGACAATTCGCATCCAGCCCGCCATAATTACCCATTTTACGCCGTATTCTTGGAAAGTTTCTACTATTGCCCGATCGAGTTCTTCTCTGGGTTTAAATTGACGATGATCGAGGAAAACCGCGGGGATATTGTAGTGAGCGGCTTTTTCTTTTACCTTGGCATCGGGATTATTGTAGATGAGGACAGAAATCCGGGCATTAAGTTGTTTTTTAGCGATCGCTGCTGCTAAAACAGCAAAATTGGAACCACTACCAGAAGCCATCACTCCTAAAGAGAGGGTTTCCTCTAGGGGAATATCGGCCAAACTAAGATCGGGAGAAATTAAACTGGGGGAAATTGTCATCATATTTTATAAGCGAGTTCGAGTGCATTGCAAAAGCTATTGAGGCGATTCAGCAAAGCATTATAGTAAGAATAAGCATCATCCCGTTCCTCTTGGAGATAGGCATACAAGGTTAGCTCAGGCTCTGAAGCTAGGTGATTTTTAGGGATATCGAAACCGACTTCGGTTAGGCGCGTCGATGCGATCGCAACTAGCAACGCCCCAATGGTATTGGACTCACCATTGTGAAGATCCCTCAGTCCGGGTAAGATGATCTCGGCCCCTGGCAACTCATTGAGATTCATGATTGTTTCTCCTCTGGTGGATATTCAAAACGTTCAATAAAGTTCTCGACTCTGCTTCTCAGCACATCACGGTTAAGAGAGGGTGAATCGAAAAAATCCCCATACCCCTATCTCCCTTATCCCCGTTGTTTCAAACCGGTTTCAATAGCGGCAATGACTGTTTCTATGACTTTAACGCGGGCGAAATACTTATCATTTGCCGCCACAATCGTCCAGGGGGCGACGGGGGTGCTAGTACGGGCTACCATGTGATTAACTGCCACATGGTAGAGGGGCTGTTTTTCTCGATTGCGCCAATCTTCATCGGTGAGTTTATGTTGACGATAGGGGTTAGTTTGGCGTTCGTTGAAGCGATTTAACTGTTCTTCGGGGCTGATATGTAACCAGAATTTGACTAAAACACAGCCTGAATGGGTTAATTGGGCTTCAAATTCGTTAATTTCTTGATATGCCCGTCGCCAATCCATATCTTTAGCGAATCCTTCCACTCTCTCCACTAAAACCCGTCCATACCAACTGCGATCGAATATACCGATAGTTTTGGCTGCGGGCAATTTCCGCCAGAAGCGCCAGAGATAATGATAGCGATGTTCTTCCTCCGTCGGGGCAGCAAAGGCAATCACTTGATAACTGCGAGGATCGAGGGTATCGGTTAAGCGTTTGATCGCACCTCCCTTGCCGGCGGCATCCCACCCTTCAAAGAGGACTAAAACGGGGATATTTGCCTGAAAAATCTTTAATTGCAGTTTTCTTAATTCTACCTGTGCCTCACGCAAACGGATTTTATAGTCTTCTTTTTCCAATTGGGCACTTAAGTCCACTCTCCCTAGATAATCGGGTTCCGTGGGCAGTAATTGCGCTTGGGGTGGTAGATTGGCAGGAGGTTCGATCGGTAATCGGCGCTGATCCAAAGCTTGAGCGATCGTACCGACTAATTGGGAGAGAACTTTTACCCGGGACCAACGTTGACAGTTGCCCTCCACCAATGTCCAAGGGGCGGCCCCCGTGCTAGTGTAGGTAATCATTTCCTCGGCTAAACTGGCATACTCATCATAACGTTTGGCCTGTTGCCAATCTTCCGGACGCACGCGCCAAGATTCTAGTTCATTTTCGGCGTATTCTTTGATGCGTGACTTTAATTCCTTTTGACTGAGGTGAATCCAGAATTTAGCGATCGCAATACCATCATCAAATAATTGTCGCTCAAAGGTGTTGATATCGCGCATGACTAGGGGAATCTGGGAGGAGGGCAATTTATTTAAGAGTCGATCCTCTAGTAGATGGGTGTACCAACTGTGATAAAAAATGCCGATACTGCCTTTTGCTGGCAGTTTTTGCCAAAATCGCCACAAAAACGGGTAACTTTCCTCTTGGGGGGAAGGGGTTAAAATTGGATGGACGGTAAAACCGCGAGGATCCATATAGTTAACCATTTTTTTGACTAAAGTTCCCTTCCCTGCCGCCGCCCAACCTTCCAAAACCACCACCACGGGTAATTTACATTCCCAACAGGACTTCTGTAGCGATCGCAGTTGTTGCATTAAATCTTTAATTTGTGATTGATAAGTTTCTTTGTCAAGGGAAAGAGATAGATCGAGGGGACTTAACATGATGGTCAAATAAAAGGAAAATTAGGGTATAAAGTTATAGACAAGTCAATCTCAAATAGGTATGATCGCGTGTCTCAAGTTAAACCTACCATTCTCGTTACTGGCGGTGCGGGTTATATTGGTTCCCATGCGGTTCTAGCGCTCAAAAATGCCGGTTATTCCGTCATCGTACTCGATAACTTATCCTACGGTCACGCCGAAATCATTAAGGATATATTAAAAGTTGAGTTAATTGTCGGTGATACTAGGGATCGATCGCTGCTGGATAATTTATTTGCCAGTCGTGATATTGCCGCCGTCATGCACTTTGCCGCTTTTATTGCCGTGGGGGAATCGGTGCAAGAACCGGCTATTTACTATCAAAATAATGTTAGTGGTAGTCTGACTCTTTTGCAAGCGATGATCGCCGCCGATGTGAAGAAATTTGTTTTTTCTTCCACCTGTGCTATTTATGGAATGCCGAAAGAAATTCCGATGACGGAAAATCATCCCCATCATCCCCTCAGTCCCTACGCTGCCAGTAAGGAAATGGTGGAACAAATTCTTCGGGATTTTGATCGGGCCTACGGTTTAAAATCGGTGGCTTTCCGTTATTTTAATGCTTCAGGAGCCGACCCCAGTGGTTTATTAGGGGAAGATCACCAACCAGAAACCCATTTAATTCCCCTGGCTTTATTAACTGCCCTGAAAAAACGGGATTCCCTGTCAATTTTCGGCACGGATTATGATACTCCCGATGGTACTGCTGTTCGCGATTATATCCATGTTAATGATTTAGCCCAAGCTCACGTTTTAGGCTTAGAATATCTCTTAAATGGGGGCGAAAGTAATGTGTTTAATTTGGGCAATGGTAACGGTTTTTCCGTGCGTGAAGTGATTGAAACAGCGCAAGCGGTAACTGGTTTAGATATTCCCGTCATCGAAAGTCCCAGAAGATCAGGTGATGCCCCCATTTTAATCGGCAGTAGCGATAAAGCTAAACAGGTTCTCGGTTGGCATCCCCAATATGCCGATCTCAAGGTAATAGTTGAACACGCCTGGAATTGGCATCAAAAAAGACACGCTTAACAGCGATCGAGTGCTAAACTTTAATCTTATAAGATTGAACAGTTCTATCAGTCGATAACAGTAAAAAACTGCTAGAGGCTGATAGTTTACCGCTATAAGCTTCCCTAGAATTCTCTCGAATACAATGCTATGAATAACAAAATAATCTTAATATTTATAGGCTTGACTTTTTTAGCAAGTTGTGCTGATAGTAAACAGTTTCAATGTCAAAAAATCTATCGGATTGCCAACGAAGTGGCCCAAGAAACCAAATCCTTAACCAACGCTCAAGGGACAGAAATTGACCAAAAAAGTTGGCTATTAGCCGCCGATAAAATCGAACAGGCCGCAGAAAATATGAAAAAATTAGCAGTGAAGGATACCGAACTAGATAAATATAAGACCGCTTTCGCTCAAGTTTACGAAGATTATGCCACTGCCACTCGTGAAATAATTCAAGTTATCGAAACTCGCAATAAAAACGGGGCAAAATTAGCACAGGAAAAGGTCAGAAAAGCTGGCCAATTAGAAAAGGAAACTGGCGAAGCTTTTAATACCTATTGTCAAGCACAGTAAGGCACTATTAGCACAGCTATTGTGGTGGGTTACTGAATCTTGACTTTTTACCCCAAAAATATAAGGTCTAATTGCCTATATTGTGGTGGGTTACTGAATCTTGACTTTTTACCCCAAAAATATAAGGTCTAATTGCCTATATTGTGGTGCGTTAGCGATAGCGTAACGCACCCTACGGATTAGGGTTTAATTGCGTACAAAGTGCCGACATTTTTACTGCGAGGCATCCTGGAAAAGATGATAAAACCGAATTCTTGCAGATGCTTAACTAAAGCATCGGGACCCTTTTTATGCCATTCCATCATGATAATTTTCATCTGTCCCAATTGACCAGTTGCCGCTAAAGAATCGAGGATTTCGTATTCGGAACCTTCACAATCAATCTTGGCAACTATATCGATGTCGGGATAATCAGAGGTAATACCTTTAAACACATCGGTGAAAGGTTTAAGAATTAAATCAGCTGTAGCTGTTTGTTTCGAGGCAAAAGGTTTTAATTGGTTGTCAATACCAGAAATACCAACACTACCTTTAACATTGTAATCGTATTCTACTTGAATAATTTCATCCCGAGCGCCGACTCCATAATCAAAAGCTTTAATCTTCTCCGCTAGATTAGGATTGAGGGCAAAATTTCTTAAAGCTTGGTCGTAGGTAGCCTTAAAAGGTTCGTAACTATAGACAGCTTTCACATTAGCTCGATTGGCAAAAAAGAGACTAGCAAAACCCGTATTCATACCAATATCGATCGCTACACAGGGCTTGTCATAGAGGAAATTATATACACCTAAAAGGAAAATTTCATGGGCGATATCTAAATCCTGTCCCGTCTCGATAATTAACTTAACTCCATCGATATCGATAATTAATTCCTGTTGCTCATCGATATAAAATTGACAATCAGCTAGAGCTTTTAAGGCGTTAGCTTTGTTAAAAACTTTACTAGCCAAGAGGAAATCTTGCTTATTTTTGCTTAAACTGATCCCTAAGGGTTTGTAAAAAAGTTGACCAGATTTAGCATCATATTCCACATAATTAGGATTAATATTATGCTCTGCCAACTGACTAGACCAATATTGATCGGCAATATGGGGATAAGTCTTAAATTGTCGATAGCGTTTATGTGCATCTAACAGTTTTTGATAAAGCATTGCTTGTCTAGCCTCGATTTTTTAGGATGGATGAAGGTAATTTTATGGACAAGTCTGACAAAGTTTGATAGGCTTGTCAAGAAAATCCCCCGTCTCTGAGCATCAGAAGTCAGGAAACCCATCTCAAACAAGGTAACACAGACCATCAGGAGTTAACACGCCTTGAATTACTCTGATTTTATATTTTGGTGGATATTAATCCTTTTTAGCGTTCCTTTCCTAACGGCGCGCTACCTGGCGAAGTCCTTCAATCTCTGGCGAGGTGTTTTTGATGGAGTCGGATTAGCGGCACTTTCCCTGATCCTGTTTTATTACGCCAGTCGCACCAGTTTCCTCGTTTTCATCGTCTCCCTAGCCTTTAACTACATTATGGTCTGGCTAGTGCTGAAAATGAGCGGCTGGAAAGCGAATCTCCTAGCCACTATCGTTATCGTCATCGATATTCTCGTCCTCGCCTACTTCAAGTATTTCGGCTTTTTTGTCGAGGAAATCATCGGATTATTCGTTTCTCTCCCCCCTAACTGGAAGGAACTTTCCCCAATTCCCGTGCCTAGCCAAATCCCGCCGGGGGTATCCTTCTATACCTTCCAGATGGTGGCTTTCGTGGTGGACTCCCTACGGGAAAAGAAAAAGAAACCCCTAGCCGTCCTCGATTATGTCAATTTTATCTCCTTTTTCCCCCAGATTGTCGCAGGTCCGATCGAGCGTCGCCGGGATTTATTACCGCAAATGGAGGGATTTCGCCTCAAATTTACAGGAGAAAACTTCGAGAAGGGTTTGCGTTGGCTTTCCCTCGGTTTATTTATGAAATTTGTCCTCGCCGATAACATTGCGCCCTACATCGAATTAGATAAGATGATCGACAATGCTTGGTATATCTGGTTTGAGGCCTTTTTATTCACCCTGAGAATCTATTTTGACTTCGGCGGTTATAGCTTTATTGCTGTTGGTTTAGCCTATTTTGTCGGGGTTAGATTAGAATTAAACTTTTTAGCCCCCTACACATCCCAAAGTATTAACGAATTTTGGCGACGTTGGCATATTACCCTTAGCACTTGGTTTCGGGATTATGTGTTTTTACCCCTGATGGGTTCCAATAAAAATTGGGCGCCTTTTTATCTATTCATTACCTTTACTCTTTCAGGTTTTTGGCACGGTGCGGCTTGGAATTTCGTCTTTTGGGGGGCTTACCACGGGGCATTATTATTATTACTGCGTTATCTGGGCCGACCTTTCTATGCTTTCGTCGGGAAATACGTTTCTCAGCCGCAAATTGTCTCCTGGGCTTTAACGCAATTGGCTGTCATTTTTGGTTGTCTCTTTTTCATGGAGATTAACACCAGAAGATTAATCGGCAAAGTGCTAGTTATTGCCAATCCTTTCAATTATTCCTTAGCTAATATCGGGGAGATTTTTAGTTCCTATACTCTCAATCAAGGAGCAGTTTTAAGCGTCGCTTTAGTTCTTGGTATCATTGTTTTAATCCTCGAACATCTGGCTATTGCCCAGAAAAAGTTTGAATATGAACTCTTGTTATCCCCTTGGCTGTCTAAAATATTGCTAGGTTTAACTATTCTCCTAGCTTCCACTAATACCGGTGACTTTATTTACTTTGAATTCTGATGAATACTAAATCCTTTAACCCTTTCCCCTGGTTAGCCTCTCTGGGAGTCGCTTGGTCCCTCGGCTTTGTTTATAATGTCATCTACGGCGGCGAATTAAGCTGGTTGCGGATGATGTACGAGGAAAAATCAGCGATCGCAGCCAAGGTCGAAGGACCGCGGCGTTTAATCGTCACGGCGGGATCGGGGGCGCATTATAGCATAAATTCGGAATTAATGGCCAAAGAATTGGGAATGCCCGTGGTTAACTTCGGTTTACAGGGGGATATCGGCTTAAATGTCATTGCCGCTATGATTCTCGAAAAAGCGCGCCAAGGGGACGTAATTCTGCTCATTCCTGAATATCTCATGCTCATGGATGAGGACGGTTTTAATCGCGGCGAAGGACTTTGGGGGTCCGCACCTTTTAGCGTCGCTATTGGTAAACCCGGGTTAGGTGGGATACCTTTAAAAACCATGATCGAGGATACTTGGTTATTAGGTATTCCGGGTATGCGTCCAGTCACTAAATCCACGGTTGATTTATTCACCAAAGGCAGAATGACGGGTTATCTTTCCGATCCAATGACTAATACAGGTGATCCGACTATAGTTAAGGAAAGAACGGGGAAATGGTGGCAAATGACCTTTGATACTCCTGCTTCTCCTCACTCAATTAAATTGATTGAAAAGCTCAAGAAAGATTTAGAAGCAAAAGGGGCGACTTTAGTGGTTTCTTTGCCCTGGGTTTATGCAAAAAATGATGGTAAAACCGTTGCTAATATTCGCAAATCTGCCGAAGAATTAAGTCGGGTTGTGCCAACAATTTATGACCCAAAAGACTTGAATATTAAGACCGATTCTACTATTTTTGCTGACACTCACTATCATCTTTTGCCCCCGGCGAGAATTATTCGTTCAGAACAATTGGTTTCGGAACTGAAACCCATCTTAAACACAACTGAGAATAAAAATCCATGAATAAACTTATAACTAAGATTTGCATTCTGGGGGGGGGTTTTGGAGGGTTATACACGGCACTCGCTCTGAGTCGATTAACAGCAGTAAAATCGGGTCAATGGCAAATAACTTTAGTCGAACCGAAAGACCATTTTCTCTTTACTCCCCTTCTCTATGAATTAATTACAGGAGAATTGCAACGCTGGGAAATTGCCCCCTCCTACCGTCAATTATTAACAGGAACTCAGGTTAATTTAAAACCTCAAAAAGCTAGTAATATTGACTTAAACAATCATCAAGTATATTTAGAAAATGAGGAAGTTATAGATTACGATTACCTCGTTTTAGCGGTGGGAGTGCGGAATCGTTGGCCGGCTATACTGGGGTTAGCTGATTATGGGCTAACTTTTCGGAGTTTAGAGGATGTAGAAAAATTACAAACAGCAATTCATGACTTAGAAACTCAAGGAAAATCCTCAATTAATTTAGCCATTATTGGCGGCGGTCCCAATGGGGTAGAATTAGCCTGTAAGGTAGCTGATCGTTTAGGAAAAAAGGGCCAAGTTCATCTAGTGGAAAAGAACGAGGAAATACTGCAAAACTTCCCTAAATCGGTGCGTATTGCTTCCTATCGTTCCCTTTTAGCCAAGAATGTTAGTCTCTATTTAAACACAGGATTAAAGGAAGTTGCAGCTAATTCCATAACCGTATTTAAAGATAATAAAAATGAGGTTATCCCCATTGATTTATTATTGTGGACAGCAGGAACCCAAGCACAAGATTGGATCAATAATTTAGATTGTCAGAAAACAGCACAAGGCAAATTATTAACCCGTTCCAGTTTACAATTAATCGACTATCCCGAAGTTTTTGCCCTTGGGGATCTAGCCGAAATTTATCCGAGTAAACAGGTAATTCCTGCCACGGCACAGGCAGCCTATCAAGCAGCCAGTGTAGTAGCCAAAAATATCTCGGCAGTGATCAGAAAAAAATCGCCCCAACCCTATTATTATCTCCATTTAGGTGATATGTTAACCCTAGGTAAACAATCAGCCCTTGTCTCCAGTTTTGGCCTTAATATTACTGGTAGATTAGCCGATATAATGCGTCGATTTGTCTATATACTGCGTTTACCCAGCAAACGCCATCAGTTGAAAGTGTTTCGACATTGGGCGAAAAAAATTCTTCTCCGACTCCGTTATTCACAGGTGTTATCTAATACTAAATCCGTTGAGTATAGGCTACATATCAGGAGAGGCAAAAGGCAAAAGGGAGAATAAATAATCAGTTCCAACCAGGTTGTTAGCCCTTACACAATTGGCTACAATAGCCCTACACAAGCTACGAGAGAAAAGTATGCCTGAATTAAAAATTAGCATTAGTGAGGCTGCTCACAAAACGCTGTTAGCACTCGTTGACTCCTCTGGGGATACGCTCCCAACAGTATTAGACAAAGCCATCGAAAATTATCGCAGATATGTTTTTCTAGTTCAAGCGAATGAAGCCTTCGCCGCCTTAAGGAAGAATGAGACTTTATGGCAAGAGGAAATTTCTGAAAGGCAGACATGGGAGCAAACTCTCGCTGATGGAGTAGAAGGGTAGTGGCAGAAATTACCAGAGGAGAAATATGGCTAGCAGACCTTAATCCAGTAAGGGGGCATGAACAGGCTGGTAAGCGTCCGTGTTTAGTGATTTCAGCAGACCTGTTTAATCAGGGTGCATCTGGCTTAGTTGTTGTTTTGCCAGTAACTTCTAAAGACAAAGGAATCCCTTTTCACCTAAAAGTGGAACCCCCAGAGGGAGGAGTGAAAATGCCAAGTTTTATCAAGTGCGAGGACGTAAGATCAATCTCAGTAGAACGACTTGAGAAGCGATGGGGAACTGTATCCTCAGAAACCCTGGCATTGGTTGAAGACAGACTGAGAATCTTAATGGGACTGTAATGAAGATAGTTTCACCAATTTGCGCTCCAAGCCCAGGTTTTAGTTTGCATTCTTCCACTGTTCCAATGCCACCTTCGTGTGACTGTACCATTCTGAATTTGATTACGATTAGGCTTGCCCTCGTAACGCGCCGATAGACCAACCAGTGCCTTCGGCATCGCAACTAAACTCACAGTTTCAATCAATGGGCATGGTGCGTTCCCAAAAATCGATCGGTGGAGCAGTAGGAGCCAGATTAGGGGACGCACCCTAGGGCTGAAAACGGAGATTTTGAAGAGATCGCACTTGAGCAATGGTTTCAAAATCACGGTCGTTGTGAATCAGAAGCAGATCATTTTCCAGTGCCGCTTGAGCAATACAGCAATCAATTGGGCTGCGAACAGTCAATCCTTGACGACGCAGATCATAGTAAATACGTGCAGCCGCTTGCCAGGAAGAAGGCCTGAGTTCAACATAATCCTGCACTTCGAGGTAAGTAGAGAGGATTGTCCACTCTTGCTCGTTTAAGCTCCCTTGAAGCAGTTCAAGCTGGTTGACACTCCCCGCTCTAAAGAGACGGGGATTCTTGGTTCACAGAGATTACTTGCTTAGACAGAATTGCTTCTGAAAAAGTAGAGGTATTCTCTCCCCAAGCGTTTATTGGATCGAGCCCAAAGGTTCCGGTATGCCCTA
>NZ_JADBUE010000074.1:0-3040 GCF_020245805.1 Microcystis sp. M179S2
ATAATACAGTGAGTTCTTTTCTTCTTCCGTGAATTCTAGGTTAATCATGTTTTTAATGAGTGCTTTGCTTCTAATTATGACTCTTAAACTATATTATTGTCCTTGAGTAAAAAATGCAAGTTGTAGCCGTGCAAAGTATAGAAACGAAATTCTAGCACCATGTCATCCTAGATGGGGAGTTGCTGGGTCGATGACGATACATCTGTACTTAATGAAAAAAGTGCCGGGCTTTTAGGGCATTTTACCTTTTTTTGGGCCTTTTTTCTCGACTTGATTGAGTCGAAACCTTTTTCCTATCGGCATTTCAGGCTTTTTCAGCAAACCCTAACTATTTTACCCTTATTTTTTAAGTTGATTAGATTAGGTAAACTCTTTGTCAGAAATCACCTAATTAAGGAAGTGCTGTCTGCGTGCTTGTGCCAAAACCTCTTATCAACAGGCCGAAGAAGATTTATAGTCATTTCAGATAAGTCTGATACACTCTAGACCGGTTAAACCCTTATGAACTCTGGCATTGATATTCTCAATCTTAATTGAAATGACTATATTCGAGATCTCGGAGCATCAAGATAAACTAAGACGCATTTTAAGCGTTTATAGGTCAGTACGAATGCTACGATAGCGTTGGGCGAGGATGCGAAGTCGGTCCTTGAATTGATCATAGAAAAGGAGTTTAAAGGATGAAAATGACTTATCTGGAAGCTACTGCCAAATTTTACAGCGAAGTAGCCCAAACTCCCGAAGTGGGGCTATGTTGTGTCCAAAGCAGTCCTTTGCAACTACCGGGGTTAAAAATCCCTGCCATTATGCAAGAGATGAACTATGGTTGTGGCACGACGGTGCAGGCCAATGAATTAGGCAATTCTCCCAGGGTTTTGTATGTGGGTGTGGGTGGTGGTTTAGAAGCACTGCAATTCGCCTATTTTTCCCGTCGTCCAGGGGGAGTCATTGCGGTGGATCCAGTGCCAGAAATGCGTTGGGCAGCCCAAAGAAATCTCAGCGAAGCGCTGCTGGAAAATCCCTGGTTTAGTCTCGATTTTGTGGAAATTAGAGATGGTTCCGCCTTTGAATTGCCGGTGGAGGATGCCTCCGTCGATGTAGTGGCGCAGAATTGTCTTTTTAATATCTTTAAACCAGCCGATTTACAGTTAGCTTTACGGGAAGCCTTTCGCGTCTTAAAACCGGGAGGACGTTTACTGATGAGCGATCCGATCGCCACTCGTCCAATCCCCGAACATTTGCAAGAAGATCAGCGTTTACGAGCTATGTGTCTATCGGGGGCCTTAACCTACGATGATTATATTAAACAGTTGATCGATGCTGGTTTTGGTCAGGTAGAAATTCGGGACCGTCGTCCCTATCGTTTACTGGACTGTCAGAGTTATAATTTAGCCGATCCGCTCCTATTAGAAAGTTTGGATTCCGTTGCTTTTAAACTGGCTATTCCCGAAGATGGGGCCTGTATTTTTACGGGCAAAACTGCTATTTATACTGGTACGGAGGCAATTTTCGATGATGGTGCCGGGCATATTTTAGCCAAAGGATTGCCGGTGGCCGTCTGTGATAAAACTGCGGGCAACTTAGCTCGCTCCTCTCCCCAAGATATCCTCATCACCGAGTCCACTTGGCACTATAACGGGGGCGGTTGCTGTTAAAAAAGCAGCGTCGAGACAAGTTCGATCCCTCAGTTATCAGTTATCAGTTATCAGTTATCAGTTATCAGTTATCAGTTACCAGTTACCAGTTATCAGTTATCAGTTATCAGTTATCATTGATTAGTTATTGGTCACTGTTTACTGTTTACTAATTACTGTTTACTAATTACTGTTTACTGATTACTGTTTACTCTCCCATGACTCCTTTTGTTGAGAAACTAAAAACTCCTTTAACTAAGCAAAAAATCTCGGTTCTGCAAATTAATTTGGGGAAAAGATGTAACCTTGCCTGTAGCCATTGTCATGTGGAAGCTAGTCGAGGTCGTTCCGAAGAAATGACTCCAGAAGTGTGCGAACAAATTATCGAACTGATCGAAAGATTTCCCCAAATTAAAACCGTCGATATGACCGGCGGTGCTCCGGAAATGCTCTACGGTTTTAAGCCGATTGTGGAAATCTCTAGAAAAGCTGGGAAACAGGTAATTGTGCGCTCGAATTTAACTATTTATTTCGAGAAAGGATTTACTTATATTCCTGAATATTGCGCTGGCCATCAGTTGCGGGTGGTGGCTTCTTTACCCTGTTATCTTGCCGATAATGTGGATAAAATGCGCGGTCTGGGAGTCTATGACCGATCAATCGCCGCTTTACAATGGTTAAACCGTCTCGGCTACGCTCAAGAGCCGAATTTGATTGTGGATTTAGTCTATAATCCCCAGATTCCTAAGTCAGAGAATTTTTCTCTCACACCGGATCAGGTATCCCTGACACGGGATTACAAAAAGTTCTTGCAAGAACATTTTAATATTTCTTTTAACAATCTATTTACTATCACTAACCTACCCGTCGGAAGGACACGCTTCCATCTGGAACACCGGCAACTCTATCAACCCTATATTCAATTCCTCGAAGACCATTTTAATGGCGATACTGTCGAGCATTTGATGTGTCGTAATCAGCTTTCCATTGATTATTTGGGTAATATCTATGACTGCGATTTTAATCAGATGGAAGATCTGGTCGCTTGCACCGGTCAAGGCCAAAAATTAACCCTGCCAGATTTATTACAAGCGGGTACTTTAGAGCTAATTGCAGAGGTACAAACCGCTTCCTATTGCTACGGTTGCACTGCCGGCAGCGGTTCCAGTTGTGGGGGAGCTTTGATTTCAATCTGAACAAATGTACTGAATTGACACCGCGTCTCGGAAAATTTAGTACAAATGCTCGGACTAGCTCTCCCTGCTACCAACTCCGGTGCTGTCTTAACGAGTAATCTTAGATAGGGTCGGCTGAATAATGGTAAAACCCTTTTAAAATAAGGCTTTTGACCTGTTAAAATCCGATGTTCATGCTGCGAAAATCGGATTGGGACCCCCAAAAACCTG
>NZ_JADBUE010000075.1:0-10669 GCF_020245805.1 Microcystis sp. M179S2
CGCGACTTTTTACCCGGCCAAGCTTTTCTGGTCGGAACCCCCTAAGCCGAGTTTTCAAGGTGCTGCGCCGTCCACTTGGTTTTCGAGACTGGCCTTTTAATTCTAACGTAAAGCCAACCTAGAACGGCGGGGTTTCAGACCCAAAATTTCCGATGACAATCGCAACGGCCCACTTAAGACAACGATCCATTATTTTCCTCCCTCGTCTCTATAACGGCCACAGGGATTTACTCTCGTTATTGCAGTTGGGAAATCGCGCCAAGCGCGGAACAAACTGGGAAACGATCTAATTTAATTATCTCTTGCTTTGGCCACCGAGAGATGGTAGGATGGAAGATTTGTGATTTTTCTTAATAATCGCCCTCGCCCACACGCGCCTCAAATACCCTTCAGAGCAGCCCTATCCGTAATACTAAATCCGTTGAATATAAGCTACATATCAGGACAGGCAAAAGGCAAAAGGAAACAGGCAAAAGGGGTAATAAATAATCAGTCTTTAATAACAGGATTTAGGATAATTTAAAACAAATCCTCAACCTGGCGGCGGTTGGCAGTACTGACATCGCAGCTTTGAGAAGTTGTCAATAAATTGATATTGACAACATTGCGATTGTTTGGCTGGCAAGCAGTAGAATCTTGCCATTTCTATCCCTAGCACCAGACATTAATTATTGAACCCCTAGAGGAGAGAATTGCCACGATCAAAACCTCTAGCGGGGGAATAACAACGACTAGCAATTAAACCCAAAACTAACCACCAGAGGGTACTAACTTGGGGACGATACCAAACTGTATCAAAGAAACCGTGGGCAAGAATTCCAGCCATAGCGGCAATTGCCCCGATTAACCAAAAGCCTTGACTGTCCATTTTATCGCGCAAAAGTTTAATTTGATGGATGCCTTGGCCGATAGTTGTGACTAATAACCAGAGGAAACAGGTAAAACCAATAATTCCCGTTTCTACCATAATTTCTAATAGCACAGAATAGGCACTTAAAGCCGTGTATTTTGGCTTCATGAATAGGGGGTAAATTTTCTTAAAAGCATCATTACCCGGTCCGATGCCCAAAAGTGGATAGGTTTGAATCATGCGAATAACGGCATCCCAAACATTAATCCGAAAGTTATTACTACTATCTTCCCGGCCTGCAAAAATACTCATCACCCGAATTCGCAGCGGATCCACCAATAAAATCGCCCCTAAAATCACCACGGCTAAACCCCCTAAAATTAAGGGTAAAAGCCATGTTTGCCAAAATAACGGTAGATAGTTTTTGAACCAATAAAATAATAGCAATAAGAAGACGATTCCTAAGACCATCAAACCAATCCAACCGCCACGACTCTCGGTAAAAAATAAACAAGCGGCATTGGCTAAAGTTAATAAAGCCGCTAAAATTTTCGGTAGCCATCCCTGCCACACAAACAAGGCTGCACCGCTAAAAGCAATACCAGGGAATAAATAACTAGCTAATAAATTAGGATTACCGAGATAACTATAAACCCTAGTATCTCCCGCTAATTCTGAGGTGGGATCGTTCCAAGTTGCTAACTGTTCCGCACCAAAAATTTGCTGACGAATGCCGTAAACGCTGACTACTAATGCGGTTAAAACTAAAGTAGTCAGAATCCAATTTGTTAGGCGTGGTGAGCGCATGATTCGGGCGGTAAAGGCAAAAAAGATGAGATTGAGAGTTAATTTAATTAATCCTTCCAAGGCTGCGGTTTTAACGGGAGAAAAAGCCGTAGAAACCGTGGCAATTCCCCAATATAAAAGTACCAAAAGATGTATGGGTGTCACCCCGATTTTGCCTTCATCCACAAGGGTTAAGAGTAGCCAATAACCCGCTATTGCTAACAGCAAAAAACCGATTTGACTGGTGGAAAAAAACGGCGCGGTGGCGATAAGAAGAGAGATTAACAGCGCACCCATCAGTTCTGTCCACTCCACAAACCGGCTACCCTGTCGCCATTGACTAAAAAGGCCGACGAAACGATGCAGATAGCTATATTTTGACCAAGAAGCGGGGGAAAAGTTCAGTAAGGTGATTTGTTTCCAAAAAGCATTCATAGGGTTTTTAGTTGCGGTTGTCACCGGCAAACTTTGATTAAGATACCGATTGTATCTTAATTGTTGACTCTTGGGAGCCAAAAGAGTTTCAGTCTGGTGTCTTAGGACAGCTTCACACAGTCAAAACCTAATAGCATAACCAGTCTAAGCATGGGGTGAACGTAAAGCTTGACCTAAACGAGTTAAGCCTTGGGAACAGTCAAAACGATCGAGATGTACTTCAATAAATGATAGGCGATCGATGTTACTCTGGGCAATTGATAAAGCCTTTTCTAATTCCCCTTCTGTCCTGACTTGACAACTCCAACTTTCCCCGTTAAATACTGCTGGTAATTGGTGATATTTCCACGGTTGTAGATCATTATAAATATTATCCTGAATTACCCGCTCGATCGTGTAACCATCGTTATTAATTAAAAAGATAATTGGATTGAGATGGTGACGGATAATTGTCGAAAGTTCTTGGGCAGTCATTTGAAAAGCACCATCACCCACAAAGACGATAGGACGAGTATTTGGTGCGGCAAAAGCTACTCCTAAACAGGCGGGAATTGAATAACCAATGGATAGATAAAATGCTTGACCGATAAAGTCGGTTTTTTGGGGCATTAATAAATCAATTGTGGCAATAATTGCGTCCCCTGTATCAGAAATAACAAAAGATTCTTGAGCGATAAAATGATTCATTCGCTCATAAAAACGAGCATTAGTTAATTTTTGCTCTGCCACGGCGATGAATTCTAAATCCTTCAATTCGGCTGCGGGTTTAATCTCTAGTGTAGCCGCTTCTTTGTGACTTAGCTTATCAATTAAACCATCGATAAAATCCCCTAGTAATACTGGTTGATAGAAGTGATGTTTAATTTTTATCTTCTCGGAATTGGCATTAATCAAATTATTGGGATTTAAATTAGCCGTAAATCCGCCTAAATTCATATCGGACATGATCGCCCCTAAACAGAGGACACAATCGGCATTTTCCACCCGTTGACTAACGTATTCGCGACTTAATGCCCCCACATAAGTGCCGATAAATTGCGGCTGCATTTCCGAAATTGACGACTTACCTAAAATAGTGGTAGCTAAGGGATAACCCGTTACTTCTAAAAGTTTCAGCAACTTATCTTGGAGTTTAAACCGATGGAATTCTACCCCCGCTAAAATAATTGGTTTTTCCGCTTTTTCTAATAAAAAAACCGCTTCTTCAATGGCTTCTTCTAAAGCGGCGGCATCCGTGAGATTATCGGTTAAATAAATTGGATTTTCTGAGGGGATACAGGGACGATAGACCAGATCCCGGGGAATTTCGATATACACGGGACGTTTGTGATGCAAACAAGCGGCTAAAGTTTGATCGATTTGACTGGCTGCTTGGGCGGAATTAGTGAGAATAACCGAGGCAACCGTGACTTTTTCCATGATGGACAATTGCAGATTATAATCGCCCGTGGTGTGGTGTAATAATAAATTATCCCGGCGAATCGATCGATCGGAAGCCCCACTAATTACCACCAGGGGAACTCTTTCAGCGTAAGCACCGACCACAGCATTAACCAGGCTAAATCCCCCGACTCCGTAGGTGACACAGACAGCGCCCATCCCTTTGACTCGCGCGTAGGCATCGGCGGCATAACCCGCGTTAAGCTCATTACAGGTACAAACTAATTCGATCGGACTTTCCACCAAAACATCCATCAAATCGAGGACATAATCCCCCGGCACCCCGAAAATATGATTAACCCCTAAATTATGGAGACGCTGGCATAAATATTCGCCGATCGTGATCATAGCAATTTTCTCCCCTGTGTTGGCACTTTCACGCCGATCATAACGATTTTTTCAAAAAATAGGCTCATGCCCAGTAATGAACTAGAAAGTAAAAATCAGGAAACCTTGATTATATCTAGGCGCTGGTGATCAATGCTATAGTATAAAGTCTGGGGTTTTTTCTTGGGTGTAAAAAAATATCTGCGGCACTTTTTCAGGTATAATTTTTACAGGAGATTCCCTAAAACTTTCGACTTAAATAAGGCTGACTGTTAATGATTTTTACTGAATTAGTTTTGCAAAATTTCGGTCCATACGCCGGTCGTCAAGTGATTAATTTACGTCCCGAAAAAGACAACAATCCCTGTCCGATTATCCTTTTGGGAGGCATGAATGGGGGCGGTAAAACTACTTTAATGGATGCGATTCGTTTGGCTTTGTACGGTGCGCGGGCAAAGTGTTCTACTCGCAATAATTTAAGTTATGCCGAGTTTCTCAGTCAAGCAGTTAATAATCAAGCTTCCCTCATCGATCAAGCTAGAATTGAACTGGCTTTTGAACATCTAGTTAATGAACAATGGCGACAATATCGTATCGTTAGATACTGGACAAAACAGCCCAAAGATGGTAGGGATACCCTCGGTATTTTAGATGAAGATTGGCCTGATCCCGCCTTAGCTAATACTTGGGATGAATATATTGAAACTTTATTACCTTTGGGTATTTCTAACCTCTTTTTATTTGATGGGGAACAGGTAAAAGAATTGGCAGAACAGGATGTACCTCCTGACAGCGTTAAGGATTCGATGCAGACTTTATTAGGGTTAGAATTAGCGGAAAGATTAGCCGTTGATCTCGATATTTTAGCTAGTCGTAAGCGCCGGTTATTAGCAGCAGAAAATGAACTGGCAACTATTGAAGCTATTGAGAAAAAATTAGCTCAGTACCAAGAAGATTTGGAATTGGCTAGACAAGAGATGGAAACTCAACAAAAAAATTTAGATTTGGTTAGAAATGATTTTGATGCAGTCTCGGATAAATTTCGCATTGATGGCGGAAAAATTGCCGCCGAAAGAAGTCAATTAGAGAGCAGAAAAAAGGATTTAGATAAAAAGTTAGATAAACAGAGAGAATATTTAGGTCAATTGGCGGGGGAATTTTTACCATTAAAGTTAATTTTTCCTCTCCTAGAAGCGGCTAAAATTCAGGGAGAAAAAGAGCTAAAATTTCAATCGTCTCAAGTCGCTCAATCGGTTTTAGAATCCAGAGATAAAAAGTTACTTGCTTATTTAGAACAACTGAATTTAACTTTAGAACAATTAGACAATATTAGAGAATTTTTACAGCAAGAAAATCAGTTTTTAGCTGAGGATAGCGATTCTTTGATTACTCCTTACTTAGATTTAGACGAGGAGGCGATCGAGTTATTAAATCGAGTCTTAACCCATCAACTACCGGCACAAATTAACCTCGCTTATCAAGCAATAGAACAATTAAGAAATCTGGAAGCTGACTTAGATAATTTAGAGCGAGAATTAGCAGTAGCAGCCTCTCCCGAAGAATACGAAACCCTGAGTAATAACTTAAAAACCGCTCAGAAAAAGTATCTAAATGCTCAAGCGGAATACGAGCAAAGCCACAAAAATTATGAGGAAATCAAAAAGAAAATTGAGAAAACTAAAAAAGAATTATTTGCCTATAGTGAGAAAGCTTTAGAATCGCAAAGTAACGAACATATCGTCAATGCTATTGTCAAAGCACAGCAAACTTTAAAAGTATTTAAAGAACGCTTAACTTTAAAAAAATTAAATAGATTAGAGGGAGAAGTGGCGGAATGTTTTCGTTATTTATTGCATAAGTCCGATCTGGTGCAGAAAATAGCGATCGATGCTGATACTTTTGGTCTATCTCTCTTTGGTCCCGATGGACAAAATGTGCCTAAACACCGTCTTTCTGCCGGAGAAAAACAACTATTAGCGATCGCTTTTTTGTGGGGATTAGCGCGAGTCTCTGGACGAGATTTACCCATCGCTATCGATACACCCCTCGGACGTTTAGATTCTTCCCATCGCCATAATTTAGTTGAACGTTATTTTCCCGCCGCTTCCTCTCAAGTCATCCTCCTTTCTACCGATACAGAAATTGGACAAAATGAGCTACTCTTATTAGAAGAACAGGAAGTAATCGCCAGAAAATACCTGCTAGAATATAATTCCCAACAACGTCAAACTACTATTCACCCTGACCGCTACTTTTGGTAAGATTATGACTGAGATAAATTCCCAAGAAATTCTCCCCCAATTAACTTGAGACATTGAATCAGTTATCAGTTATCAGTTCACTGTTTACCGATCACTGAAAAAAAGCTCTCCACTTCCCACTCTCCTATTAAACAGTATTGAGCATGACTAACTATTTTCTCATCGGTAAGAGCGAGGTAAAATTATAGATTATGGAATCACCGATCGAACGTTTTCGACTATCTCAAACCGCCAAAGATAGCCTAATAAAATTAAAACGCTAC
Source organism: Microcystis sp. M179S2 (assembly GCF_020245805.1). Taxonomy (NCBI): domain Bacteria; kingdom Bacillati; phylum Cyanobacteriota; class Cyanophyceae; order Chroococcales; family Microcystaceae; genus Microcystis; species Microcystis sp. M179S2. Next base: position 6,363 of record NZ_JADBUE010000075.1, read on the forward strand.
ACTAAAATTGACCAATGGAATATCCTCTGTCGTTGGGCTTTTTGTCGTTCCCTTGCTGAACCGAGTCTCCCCTCTCCCGTTCCCATTCCTGCCGATAGCAATGTAGAATTATCCTGGAAAGTATTCGGGGGAGAAATGGCCGATATTTTCTTAATTGCCCTTAAACAACGTTGTCATCAAGACGGATTAGGAACCGATAAAGAAACTCTAACTCAACAATTTCGCTTACATTTACATCGCGGGATCGGTTATCTTGCCGGGGATGCCAAGCTAAAAAAAATCGATAATTTAATCGAATTAGAGAGAGAAAGTCTCAGAGAATCTTAAACAAGGGGGTTTATCCTTAAGTCTTCTGGGATAAACCGACAGAAAACTGTCAGCCTGGCTATACTTAACCCAGCTAAACTAATAATGGTTCAAACTCACCTTAAAAAACTTTCGGTCGGCCTAAAGTAGTGATATAAATAACTGCTTCATCGGAGGGAATTCCTAACACTTCATTAACTTGATCATCAAAAAAACCACCGATACCACTAACCCCTAACCCCAGATGAATAGCCGCTAAATTTAATCTCTGTCCCAAATGACCCGCATCTGCATGAAGATAACGATAGACTCGATCGCCATATTTAGCCACTGCTTTTGACAGATCCGCCGTATGAAAAACCACAGCAGCCGCATCTCGTCCCAAATCCTGACCTAAACAGAGATAATGTAACTCTTGCCGGAAATTTTTAAAGCGAATTTGCCGCAATTCTTGGGCTTTGGGAGCATAATAATAACAGCCTTCCTCTAATCCAGTTACTGCCGAAACAGCGATAAAAGTTTCCAATAAATCCAGAGCAAAATAATCGGGATTGGGGTCGAGATTTTGTCCGACATAATCTTGGGGTTGATAGGTGAAATGCAGCAGCGCTCGCAATTCGTCTAAACTGAGACTAGCACCACTATAAGCGCGGGTAGATCTGCGTTTAAGAATCGTACTTTCCAGATCGATTAAATCTTCCCCCCAATTGACGGGACGGGATGTCACGGAAACTTTTAGACAAAAAGGAAAATTATATTTATCTTCCCAATTAGAGGGGGTAACAGTTGCTTCTATCTTCTCATCTGTAGCTATGATAGTGGCTCGGTGTAGGGAGTTTAATAATTCTCCCTCGGGAATTTCGGGATAAAGAGTCGTGGTTGCCGAAGGGAGTGCCGTGGTACTAGGGGGGAGATTTTGCCGGATATTGAGCAGATCTGCCAAAGGAATCACCGTCATGACACTTTCTTTCTCGGAATCGAGATAAAGCAATTCATTCATCTGGATATCGTTAAAACCACCGATTAAATGGGCGCGATAGTCATTAATCGAGGCTGATAGCTCAATATTGCCTAATAAATGCCCTGTATCGAGGAAAATACGCCGATAAGCTCGATCTTCGTAGCGCCAAGCGGACCGATAAAAAATGGCACTGGTAACTACAGCGATATCGGTATTTTCTAAAACAGGATTCCAGAAACAAGCAGATTGTAGGTTGGTCCAGACATCACTTTCCCAGAATAAAAGCAGCGAGTGACTTTGACCTTGGTAACTGTAGAGACCGGCGGGTAAAAATTCCGTGCCACGGGAGATCAGATAGACCTCGGCGGGGTATAATCCACCAGCAGAGGGTGCGGAACGTAGGTACAAGGGACTCCCCATAGTGGCGATTTTGGCAGTTAACCCATAGCTACAGCCCAAAATTCGCGATATACGTCGCCAAAAGTCTCCTTTTTGGGGAACCATTTGACGGGAGAGGTAGGGTTTGAGATCGAACGTCTGACCGATTTTGTATTCTTTGAAGGGATGGGGTTGTTGACTCCAATCAAGACCTTTACTTTTTGAGGCGATCGTCTGGGGGTCGTATTTGGTCCGCTCGTGGTAGTATTGGGCGATCGAGATTGGCTGATCTGGCATGATAAAGATGGGCTGTCTAAGCTTTACTTTTTAGTTTGACATACTCCCACCCCTAGAAAACGGGTTTCTGAAAGAAACCCGTTTTCTAAATACTCCCCTCTCCCACCCCCCCTGCTCTACGATGTCGGGTAGGGTTGATTCATGAATCAACCCTACCCTTGATAAGGGGGGTGGGGGGTTGGGGGTGAGGGTAATTAACCATATCTGCCATTACTTTAGAAAAATAGTATAACTGCTATAATTATCCCATGGCGGCTCAACCCAGAGAAATTCGACGTTATGTTACCAGTGACGGCAAAGTTCCCTTTGCCCAATGGCTCGATTCTTTGCGGGATATTAAGGCTAAAACTAAAATTGCTCAACGCCTAAACCGGGTTAATTTAGGTAACTTAGGGGATTATAAATCAGCTTTGAGCAGGAGTTTATGAACTACGAATAGACTATGGTTCTGGTTATCGCGTTTACTTTGGACAAATCGGAACAACAATTATCTTACTCCTGTGTGGAGGAGATAAAAAAACGCAAGCTAAAGACATTGAAATAGCCCAAAAATATTGGCAAGACTATAGGAGCCGAGAAAATGCCAATCAGTGATAGTTATCATGATTCCCTGATCGAATCCCTTAAAGATTCCCATTATGCAGCAGTTTATCTGGGAACTCATCTCGAGGGAGATGAATATGAATTTGAATCAGAATTACTCAGACTCGCGTTCAATCACGTCCTAGAAGCCCTTGGCCCTCAAAATCTAACACCAGAACAAATCAAAATTCAGGCGAAGCAATTGGAAGAACTAATGCAAAAACCTGCACCTGAAGCCATGAATCAACTAACCTCTTGGCTTCAAGCTTTAGGATTGAAATTAACGATAACGGTCGCTTCAAAAATGCCAGAAATAAATCATGAAAATGACGCTGTTAGTTCAATCAAGATTACAGTGTAGTTTGTAGTTTGTAGTTTGGTTTTTTTGATGACAAATTGATAGCCGCTTAACGCACCCTACACAGAAAACGGGTTTCTTTCAGAAACCCGTTTTCTAAAATAAAATTATGACTACACCTAGCTTCACCATTCCCCAATCTGACCCTCCCCTTTCCCCTCGGCAATCCTTGCCGACGATGTATGATTTACCTAGTGACAATCCACTTGAACCCGGTTTGCCTGACGAATTTCACCTATTACAACCTCAGTTATTACTACTGACTTTCCAGCCTCCCAACTGGGAACCAGACCTAGTTTTTAGCGCTGCTGACCTCAACCTTTACTACAATGTCAGACACCCTCAATGGTACAAGCGTCCCGATTGGTTTGGGGTGGTTGGTGTTCCTCGCCTCTACGATGGCCATGACCTGCGCTTAAGCTATGTGATTTGGCAGGAAGGGGTTTCTCCGACGATTGTGGTGGAATTATTGTCTCCAGGTACGGAAAATCAAGATTTAGGCGAAGAACTACGCCAACCCGGGGAACCGCCAACTAAGTGGACAGTTTATGAACAGATTCTGCGGATTCCCTACTATGTGGTTTTCAGTCGCTATACTAACCAACTTCAAGCGTTTGAACTGGTAGGCGGTCGTTACCAACCCGTAGCTTTAGTGGAGGGACGCTTACCGATTCCTCCACTGGAATTGAGCTTGGGTTTGTGGCAAGGTTCCTATCGGGGGATTGAGCGGCTATGGTTGCGCTGGTTGACGCTGGAAGGAGAGTTAATTCCCCTTGCCGATGAGGAGTTAATTGCGGCTAAACAAGAGGCTTCTGCGGCTAAACAAGAGGCTTCTGCGGCTAAACAACGAGCAGAACAACTAGCGGCACGATTGCGGGAATTAGGGATAGATACTGAAAGCTGAAGGCTCGAAAACCCCTCAAAAAAGAGAGAGGAAACCCGCGCCTCCTCTCTCTGGGACATTATTTTCTCGCTTTGCGGACAGTACCCCCTAGCATTAAACCCCCTAGTGTGATACAACCAAGAACACTCGTAGGTTCGGGGATACCCACAGCAGCAGAAGCGACGGTCAACAAATGCCGAGAGATTTTTTGAGATTATTCATCGAAAATTTGGGTCTGAAACCCCGCCGTTTTACGGCGGCTTTGCTGTTAAATATTAGCACATTTACGAAATATATGCTAAAATATGAGACATGGAAAAGCTATCGCTACCGATTTTACCCAACACCAGAACAAGAGTCGCTATTGCGGCGCACTTTGGGCTGTGTAAGATTAGTTTACAATAAAGCTCTCCACGAACGAACACAAGCTTGGTACGAAAAGCAAGAAAGAGTAGGCTACGCTCAAACTTCTTCAATGCTAACCGAGTGGAAAAAACAAGAAGAATTAGACTTTCTCAATGAAGTAAGCTGTGTACCCTTAC
>NZ_JADBUE010000076.1:0-41039 GCF_020245805.1 Microcystis sp. M179S2
GAGTAGAAATTTAGAAGCGTTATCGAAAAAAACACAGGAGGATAGGGAGTTTATTATGCGTTTAGCTCCACTTTACCAACAGGATAGGGAACAAGCGGTTCAAGAGGGACTGAAAAGAGGACTACAGCAAGGTGTACAGCAGGGTCTTGAACAGGGTAGAATTCAAGAAGCCAATCTTGTTATTAGACTTCTTCAACGACGTTTCGGTGAAATACCGCAGAATCTTGAGGAAACCATCCGTAAACTTCCTGTGGAGCGCTTAGAAGACTTAGGACTCGCTTTATTAGACTTTGACACTTTGACGGATTTAGATAACTGGTTGCATCCGTGAGCAATGGCGATCATCTCATTCAACCTTGATTATTCTATAGTTAAGGGGTCCACATCGATCGCCATACTTACCTTGGGTAAAACTAAGCTTTTCAAAGGACGCAAAATACCACCGATATCCGCCTTTTCTCCTGATAATTTTAACAGAATTTGCCAGCGATAACGGTTAGCCACGCGCATAATTGTTGCGGGTGCAGGTCCCAAAATATCCCAATCGGAACCCAAATTATTAACACATTCCTCTGCGACATTTTCGGCACTTTTCTGGACTGCTTCCCCATCTAAACCACTAAAGCGAATTAAGACTAAACTGCCGTAGGGAGGATAATTTAAACTCTCTCTGTGCATTAATTCCGTCTCGACAAAACCCTCATAATCGTGGGTTTGCACTGCTCTAATCACGGGATGTTCAGGGGTATAGGTTTGGATAATTACCTTTCCTTCTCTTTCTCCCCTTCCTGCTCTCCCTGCTACTTGGGTGAGGGTTTGAAAAGCGCGTTCGGAGGCGCGATAATCGGAGTGATAAAGTAAACCATCGGCAGCCATAATTCCCACTAGGGTAACTCGCTCGATATCTAATCCTTTGGTGAGCATTTGGGTTCCGACTAAGACATCGAATTCACCATCAGTAAATAGTTTTAATAGTTCCCGGGGAGCATTTTTGTTGCGGGTGGTATCACTATCAAAACGCAAGCAGCGCAAATCAGGAAATTCTTTGCTTAATTCTTGGGTGACTCGCTGAGTGCCAGTACCGAAAAATTTTAGATAGGGAGAACCACATTCAGGACATTGTTTCGGATGAATGCGACCATAGTTGCAGTAGTGACAGCGGAGTAATTCTTGCGCTCCCGGTTCGGTGTGGTGGTAGGAGAGAGAGACATCACAGTGGGGACATTCCAGCACATAACCGCAACTTCTGCAAGATACAAAGGTACTATGTCCCCGACGACTGACGAATAAAATTGCCTGTTCTCCCTTGTCGCGCAGGGTTTCCAGAGATGAACGCAGGGATTGACTAAACAGGGAACGATTGCCTCGTTGCAATTCCCGTCGCATATCGACGATTTCCACCCGGGGTAAGGGGCGATTTTGGATGCGATCGGGCAAAGATAGGTAAAGACTAGGATTAACTTGGGATTCTAGCCATGTTTCTAGGGATGGTGTGGCCGAGCCTAAAATTACGGGACAATGGTTTAATTGAGCGCACCATTTAGCCACGGTACGCGCGTGATAGGTGGGGAGTAATTGGGTTTGTTTAAAGCTGCTATCGTGTTCTTCATCGAGGATAATCATGCCTAGGTGGGGTAAAGGGGCAAAAATCGCCGATCGCGTCCCGATAATGACTTGCGGGGTTCCTGTCAACATCTGTCGCCAGGTATCGTATCTTTCTCCTTCCGAGAGGGCGCTATGATAAACATAGACTCGATCGCCAAAACGGGCCACAAAGCGATCGGTTAGTTGCGGTGTTAATCCAATTTCGGGGACTAAAACCAAGGCAGATTTACCCGCTGCTAAGACAGGTGCGATCGCCTGTAGATAGACTTCTGTTTTACCCGATCCCGTCACTCCGTGTAAGAGGACGCTTTCACCACCTTTCAGGGTTTGAATGGCTTCTAGGGCTTGTTTTTGACTAGAAGTGAGTGTTTTTGGTTGATCCCTGCTCATAATCGCCGAGGATAAGCGCAGAAATTCCCGGTCCTCAATCACCACATAACCCTTGTCAATTAGTGGTTTAAAATGTTTTGTCCCCGCAAGTTGTGCCAATTCTGGCAGCCACATTTCTCCACCCTGGTGGCGTAAAATTTCGACAATTTTGCGCTGATTTTCGGTTAAATCAGCAGGAAAGTCGGTTATTAGCAGGGTAATGGCTTTTTTTTGTTTAATATTGGGACTTTTGGGTGCTTCTAGATAACTTTCCACCCAACCGCGCTTAACTAAGTCTCGAATACCGTAATTAGCATTTTTGACTTTTTCTTGCAGGTATTTCGCCGAATAATCGCCTTCTTTTTGATTCTTGAGCAGGGATAAAATCTGACGGGAGAGGGGAGTACAAAAAACTTCCCCACCGGGGGGAATAGCTTCTGGTTTTAATCTGATGCGACGTTGGGAACTTCGCAGTAAACCCTTAGGTAAAGCGACGCGAACAACGGTGATTAAATCCGTCGCGTAGTATTGGGCGATTTTCGTCAATAACTGCCAATAATTATCGGGGAAAAAGCCCTTAGCAATCACATCTTCCACGGGACGAATTTGATTTTCTTCTAGTCCTGCGGGCAAATTTTCGAGAAATCTAAGAGCAATTCCCCCAATTACCTGAGAACCGAAGGGAACGCTTAAAATATCGCCAATTTCTACCGTTAAATCCGGGGGGACACTATAGGTTAATATTTGCTGATCCTCTTGACTATCTCTAGGATAAGGGCGATCGACCAAAACCTCTAACCACGGTTGCCCAGTTGTGGTTAATTGGTAAGGTGTGCGAGGTTCCGCTACAGTTAGAGTAGCACAGCGATCGAGCATGGTTATCAGTTATCAGTGGGAAGTGGCAAGTGGCAAGTGGCAAGTGGGGAGAATGAGGTATTTAAATTATAGTTTAAAGCTTGAGGGGAATAAAAATAGCTAATTTTCTCTAAAAACAGTTTAAATATTGCTTTTTTGCCCACAAATTTTGATTTTTAACTCTTGCAGTCTCCCCAAAAGAATTTTTGGCCACCCTTAAGCATTGATAAAGTTAATGATAATTATTGACTATTAGCTATTGAATCAAAGCATAGTTAGTCAAAACTTGAGAATAGTTCTCAATAAAAAAAGCGAAGAATAGTCATAAAAAGCTGACTGCTATCTTGATTGTTAAGAAGCGTGATCTTTATCTAGTCAAATACCAAAAACCTTAGTTAGAGTGTATGAGTAGAAACACAAAAAGCTTCTCCTATTCACCAGAAAATCTTATTGTCTGGTTCGGCGATTTGTAACCATCGACACAGAATCGCGCAATTGTATCCCAGAAATGGCCGCCATTAATTAAGAAAACGTTTAAAAAATCTGCTCCCCGAAAATTCAATGTAACAATCAGCCCATTGGGAGAAATTGAGTTTTTCCCTGCTATTATAATCCCACTCCATCCATAACTGCTTATGAAAATCTCTAAACTAGCCTCTGATGATAATTTTAATCAAATCATTGCCCTGGAGACAAATCCTTTAGAACTAGACAGCGTGGATTTTGCTGAAAGAACTGACGAAGATCTGACTGAACCTTTACCGGAAACCCTAAAAACCACTCGTAAGGGTAGTGGAACTGGATACGATAAAGGCAGCAATGAAGATACTGTTGGGGCATTTTTTAAAGAAATGGCGCGTTATCCCCTGCTTAATGCGGAAGAAGAAATTGAATTAGCCTACTCGGTTAAGTTTCTGATGGAAGCGGAAGAAGTGCGCCAAAAACTACAAGAAAATTTACATCGTCCCCCGACGAAAACGGAATGGGCAAGCGCTTTACAATTAGATAATGAACGTCAACTGGAAAACCGTCTTTATCGCGGACGAACAGCTAAACGGAAAATGATTCGTTCTAATTTGCGCTTAGTGGTTTCTATCGCTAAACGCTATTTAAATCGCGGGGTTCCTTTCTTAGATTTAATTCAAGAAGGTGCGATCGGACTCAACCGTGCGGCCGAAAAATTCGATCCCAATAAAGGTTATAAATTCTCTACCTATGCTTATTGGTGGATTCGACAAGCAATCACCCGCACCATTGCTAACGATGCGCGGACAATTCGTTTACCGATTCACATTGTTGAAAAACTCAATAAACTCAAAAAAGCGCAGCGCATTCTCAAGCAAGATTTACAGCGCAATCCCAATGAACGGGAACTTGCGGAAGCGTTGGAAACGACTCCCGAACAATTGCGGCAATTATTACAATTGCGTCGTCAATCTCTCTCTTTAAATCATCGTGTAGGGAAAGGAGAAGATACGGAATTAGTGGATCTGTTGGAAGATGATGATCTACAACTTCCCGAAGATAAAATGAATGAGATGATGATGCGTCAAGAAATTTTCGCAGTTTTAAGTGATGTTCTCACGGAACGGGAAAAAGATGTTATCTCCCTCCGTTATGGTTTAGCTACCAGTCAACCCTATACCCTAGAGGAAGTGGGGGGAATGTTCAATTTATCTCGGGAACGAGTACGTCAAATTCAAACTAAAGCGATGCGAAAATTGCGTCGTCCTCAAGTCGCGCGTCGTCTGAAAGGATGGTTACATTAATAATTTTTTCTAACTCGTTCTCTCCTCTCTCCTTTTTCCTGGAGAGCTTTTTTTGTCGATATTTAGCTTAAAATTAAGGTAAAGTTGATTTTCTCAGTAGATAGTCATAATACCTATGAACCGACATCTCCAACGGAAAGTGAAAACGGGAAAATATCAATCTCCCCAAGAAGTCATCGACTTTGCTTTGCAGTTACTCGATGAATACGAACAAATAACTGATGCGGAATGGAGAGAAGATATTCGGCAAAAAATAGATAAAGCTATCGGGAGCATCAGAAAATCATCCTCTCATAGATGGAGAAACTTTTGTCACTGAAATTATCCATCGTTTTCAAACCATGGGAGATTAATCTAAAATGGGTCGTTATGTCATAAATATACTAGCTAGTCAGGATCTGAATACAATAGCTGATTACTTTGCTAGTAATAATGTGGAAGCTGGTGAGATTTTTTTTTAAGAATTTAATCGCAAGTGTCAGCAATTAGTTTTATTCCCCCAAAGTGGTAAAAGCTATGCTTATATCCCTAAGGATTTAAGAGAATTATCCTTAAAAAACTATATTGTTTTTTATCGTGTCTTAGGAGAAGATATTGAAATTCTTAGAGTTATTAGTGGTCGTCGTAATTTCTCAGCTATTTTTTCTAGTTCTGAATAATTTTAAATTAATTCAATATGTCCAAAAACTCTTGGTTAATTCCCGATGATATTTATTTTCTCAACCATGGTTCCTATGGTGCAACCCCTAGAATAGTCTTGGATTATCAGCAACAATTGCGGGAACGAATGGAAAGGCAACCTTTAGCATTTTTGGGTAGAGAATTAGAGGGTTTATTAGATATTGCTAGGCAAAAATTAGCAGATTTAGTCGGTGTCAATAGCGATGATTTAGTCTTTGTTCCCAATGCAACCACAGCAGTGAATGCGGTATTAAATTCCTTAATTTTTCAGGAAAATGAGGAAATTCTGATCACCGATCAGACCTATAATGCTTGTGCTAATGCAGTTAAACATATAGCTAAAAGATGGGGTTTAAAGGTAATTATCGCTAAAATTCCCTTTCCCGTGCAGTCCCCTTTAGAAATTAGTCAAGCAATTTTAGCATCAGTTTCTCCCCGGACAAAATTAGTAGTTTTAGATCATGTCACCAGTCCCACGACCCTAATTTGGCCAATCGCAGAAATTGTGCAAGAATTAAATAATCGGGGCATTGATACTCTCATCGATGGCGCTCATGCTTTAGGTTTTTTACCCCTTAATATCGGGGCAATTAATCCCACCTATTATACTGCTAATTGTCATAAGTGGTTATGTAGTCCCAAGGGGGCTGCTTTTCTCTATGTGCGCGGGGATAAACAGGCAATAATTCGACCTTTAACTATTAGCCATGGAGCGAATTCCCCTCGACAAGATCGCTCCCGTTTTCAGTTAGAATTTGCTTGGATGGGAACCGATGATCCCACCGCTTATTTATCAGTGCCAAAAGCGATCGAGTTTTTAAATTCTCTCTCTATTGATGGTTTACTGGGTCTGATGGCGAGGAATCGTAATTTGGTTTTAAAAGCCAGAAATTTGCTTTGTCATGCCTTAGAGGTCAATTATCCCTGTCCAGAATCAATGATCGGATCAATGTCTTCAATTCTGATTCCTAGTTATGCTTGGGCAGCAGAAGATTTATCTAGGCAACTGTGGGAAAAATATCAGATTGAAGTGCCGATAATTCCCTGGGGAGAAGCATCATTAATTGTGAGGATTTCTGCTCACTACTATAATTCGATCGAGCAGTATGAATATTTAGCTGGGGTTTTAAATTACTTGCTATTGCAGCAAAGATAAGCGGGGAGCGGGGGAAAAAATCCATAACTGAGTTTTTAAAGTTGGATTGGGAGTTAATGATGCTATTAAAAACGGATTTGGTATGAAAACTCAAATCCGATCCCTGATAGCTGTCTCGGAGTCTCGGAGTCTGGGAGTCTCAACCAGGAAATTAATTTTGCACAACTACTGATGATAACCGATAATTGGTCTAAAATACTTCCTGGAGCATGGTTTCCTTGAGCATTTCTAAACCCTTTTTCACCCGACGGGAGACGGTAACAACACTAATGCCTAATTGTTCGGCGGTTTCCCGTTGAGTAAGATCCTTAAGGAAGACAAATTCGAGAATATGACGGGTTTTGTCTTCTAATTGAGCCAGTGCCTGTTGTAAACGAATGCGATCCTCTTGACAAAGTTGAAAGCTGCGATAACGGGGATCGGGAACGATGTCTTTTAAACAAGTATTATTATCTTCATCGTTATTAACCGTCGCATCGAGACTAAGAGGTTCACGATTTTGGAAAGCCAGTTTTACCTCTTGCCATTCTTCGAGGGAAATATTTAAAGCGCGGGAGATTTCCGTATCATTGGGTTGACGATTGTAGAGGGACTGGAAATCCCGACGCACATTTGTCGCTTGTCTGCCTAAATCTAACCAACGACGAGGAATACGAACTGTATAACCTTTATCGCGCAGATGGTGTTGAATTTCGCCGCGAATATAGGGAATGGCGAAGGAGCTAAAAGCATGACCTTTGCTGCTATCAAAACGATTGATCGCCCGAATTAGCCCCATACAGCCAACCTGCACTAAATCTTCGTAATTTTCATGGCATTGATTAACCCAATGATGAGCTTCCCTTCTGACTAATCCTAGGTTTAACTCCATAATTTGATCCCGTAACTTATTATCTCCCGTTTTTTGGTATTTTTGAAACAGGGTAAGAGTTTCCAGTTTAAGATTTTCTTTATTTAGGACAGACATAGGGCGCTAACAGACTTAAAAAATATTGACTATAAAAGCTCACTATTGCAATTGGCTTTGACAAATCCCAATACAGTCTAGATTAGAAGCGGCAAGCAATGTCAACAATGTAACTTACTACGATCATTATGATACGACCTTTATCTAAAGACTTGTGTGATTTGACGCGGTCGACCAAGTATTTAAAGACACAGATAAGCTGAAACCCAGGTAATTAGGGTTTGCGGCAAAAAGTTGTTACCAGGAGCAGGGCGTGGGGCGTGGGGTGTTGGATGTAGGGTGTGAATTTTCCCCCGGAAAAAGTCTTAATCCAACAAGGTTTTTAGATTTATTCAGCCAGCCCTATCTAGGGTTGGCTGAAAAAGTAGGGGCGAAGCATTCGGATAGAAAATCTACGGTTTCAGCGATAGGTTATTGTCCGAATGCTTCGCCCCTACAGGACGCGATCGCCGATCAAGATGTAAGGTTTTTGAGCCACTAGCTTGAAAATCTTGCAGCTGCTTCGCCAAAAAGCCCCAAACCCGATACCTCGTCTATATTTCACATTTATTCAGCCAGCCCTATCTAGAAAACTAGAACTCAAACAAAGGTAAACTCCGATCCTTATTTTTCGGCAATTTCGCCAGTAAACCTAAATGTTCGTAGGCGGCTGCCGTCACCACGCGACCCCGGGGAGTACGATTAAGATAACCTATTTGTAATAAATAAGGCTCGTACACCTCCTCGATCGTCTTGGCATCTTCTCCCGTGGCTGCCGCTACCGCTTCCAATCCCACGGGTTTACCTTGAAACTGTTGGATCATCGTCTTTAATACTAATCGATCGGTCCAATCTAAACCCATAGAATCGACATTTAATTGATTTAATCCCTCATCGGCTAACTGGGGGCTAATCATAGTTTCTCCCTTCACCTGCACATAGTCGCGCACTCGTTTTAATAAACGATTGGCAATGCGTGGAGTTCCCCGACTGCGACGGGCAATTTCGATCGCACCCGCTTCAGTAATGGGAATATTAAAAATAGTAGCACTTCTGAGAATAATTGCCGTCAATTCCTCAACTGTATAGAAACGCAGACGTTGAATCAGTCCAAAACGATCGCGTAAAGGGGAAGTTAAAGAGCCAACTTTGGTAGTAGCACCGATTAAAGTAAAGGGAGGTAAAGAAATACTGCGAATTTTCGCCGCTTGACCCTTGCCAATCGTCACATCCAGGCGATAATCCTCCATCGCTGGGTATAATAACTCCTCCGTCACCCGATTCAGTCGATGAATTTCGTCGATAAAAAGAATATCCCGGGGTTGAAGATTGATCAGGATGCCGGTAATATCCCGGGGACGCTCTAAAGCGGGGGCGGCGGTAATGCGGCAATTTACTCCCATCTGGGCCGCTAAAATTAAAGCCATGGTGGTTTTTCCTAACCCCGGCGGTCCGTAGAAGAGTAAATGATCGATCGCTTCTTGTCTAGCTTTGGCCGCGGCGATGGTGACTTTTAGATTAGCCTTTAAGTCCTGTTGACCGATATAATCCTCTAGGGATTGCGGACGAATCTGCGCTGCTGCTTTTTCCGTTTCTTCTATAGTGGGATTGGGAGTGAGCAGATTTTCCTCGGCAGCCGGGGGGGAATTGTGCGATCGTTTGATGGCCATTGTTACAATCAAGAGTCTAGGATATGTTAGCGAAGCGGATTTTGCCTTGTTTGGATGTCAATAAAGGTCGGGTAGTTAAAGGGGTTAATTTTGTCAATCTTCAGGATGCTGGCGACCCCGTGGAGTTAGCCCGCTTGTATAATCAGGCAGGGGCCGATGAGTTGGTTTTTCTCGATATTACTGCTACCCATGAAGATCGCGACACGATTATTGATGTAGTCTATCGTACGGCGGAACAGGTTTTTATTCCTCTGACAGTGGGTGGCGGTATCCAATCCTTAGAAAATATTAAAAATTTGTTAAGAGCCGGGGCTGATAAAGTCAGCATTAACTCGGCTGCCGTGCGCGAGCCGGAATTGCTCGATCGAGCCAGCGATCGCTTTGGTCAACAGTGTATTGTGGTGGCGATCGATGCTAGACGACGTAAGGATGGGCATAACCCCGGTTGGGAGGTTTATGTTCGGGGTGGACGCGAAAATACGGGTATTGATGCTTTATTATGGGCGCAAGAAGTGGAAAAACGCGGGGCGGGTGAGTTGTTAGTTACCAGTATGGATGCTGACGGCACGCAAGCGGGTTACGATCTGGCCTTGACAAAAGCGATCGCTGAAAGGGTGGAGATTCCTGTGATTGCTTCGGGAGGAGCGGGTAATTGTCAGCATATCTACGAAGCATTGACGGAAGGGCGGGCAGAAGCGGCTTTATTGGCTTCTTTGCTCCATTATGGTCAATTAACCATCGCTGAGGTCAAAAATTATCTGCAAAATCAACAAGTACCCGTGCGTTAGCCAGGGAAAATGAGAGCAAGATTTGCAGAACTTAATCTAGTGATTGAGTCGGTTTTCCTGGCAAAGGATTTCTTCAGGCTGCAACCCAAGAAGAGCAAGGTTTAGACCTATTACTGAAAGCTAACGGCCGACGGCTGACAGCCCCGATCGAGAAACTGGCAAAAAATCCCTGTTTTTAACTTCAGTCCGATTATCCCTGGGGAAAATTATGTATTAGAATAGATGAAAGTTAACAAAATTTAAAATATGTTAGTTCCGATTCTCATCTTTGACCTCGGTCTTGTGGCTTGGTCATTGCATCTGATGCAGCAAGCGTTCGACAAGCAAGAGTTTTCCTTGATGCTGGCGGGAACCTTAGTGGCAGCAGCGGCAGCAGCTATGTTAGTAGTTTATTTCCTCATGGGTCACTGTTTAACCTATTTAACCCAAATTTCGGCTCCTGTCTAAATGGGGGCGATTGTTTCACCATTGTCTTATCAGCGATCGCCTTGACAGTGACAAATTTTTTTCTCGTCACCCCTTGACAAAATAATTCTATTTAAGCTATATTCAAAAATGGTCTTCGCGGGGTTATAGCTCAGTTGGTAGAGCACCTCAATGGCATTGAGGGGGTCAGCGGTTCGAATCCGCTTAGCTCCATAAGGTTAGGATAAGAGTTTCAGGGTTGCTTAGACCAGAAAAGTAACGAGGAGATGCTAGATTGAAAGAGGATTTCTGGTTAGAAAAGTCTCTTTTTACCTCGATACTCTCTCAGGACAAAATTAGTTATATGATAGAGCTTTTTAAGCAACTACCTCGTTGGTTGCGGCTAAGTCTAGTTTTTCCGCTCTTATTTCTCAATGGTTGGTTATTATTCCAATTATTTAGCTATCTAGAACCCTTAGTCAGTATTTTTGTCACTGCTAGTTTACTAGCTTTTGTCTTAGATGTTCCCATCAAACTGCTGCAAAGACGCGGGGTTAATCGCAGTGGTTCGATCGCTATTGTCTTTTTAATTGCCCTATTAATTTTGATTGTTTTAGGTTTAATTTTAATTCCCCAGATTGTCGAACAATTAAGCAGTTTAATCAATAGTTTGCCCCAGTGGATCGAGTCGGGAACCGAACAGATACAAAATTTAGAAAAGTGGGATAAAACTCAGAAATATGCGATTTATATCGAGCAATCAATCACCCAGTTATCGGAACGACTAACCAATGTTTTACAAACTCTTAGCACTCAATTACTGAGCTTTGTGCTAGGAACTATCAACAGTATCTTAAACATTCTATTTGTTCTGGTTCTAACCGTCTTTCTTGTTCTCTATGGCGAACAAATTTGGGAGGGAATTTTTAGCTGGATTCCTGCTCCCTGGAATCTCAAATTAAGAACGATTATTCGTCAAACTTTTGAAACCTATTTTGCCGGTCAAACCATTTTAGCGGGAATTCTCAGCCTTGCTCAAATTTTTGTTTTTGTGATTCTCAAGGTTGATTATGCCCTATTATTCGGTGTGGCGATCGGTCTAACTACATTAATTCCTTTTGCCAGTGCCTTCACCATTATTGGCATTAGTACCCTACTGATGTTTCAAGACTTTTGGTTAGGATTAAAAGTTTTGACCCTGACCATTATTGTCGGTCAAATTAATGATAATGTCATCGCCCCTCGGTTAATGGGAGGTATGATCGGACTTAATCCCGTCTGGATTATTCTATCTCTTTTTATCGGTGGCAAAGTGGCAGGAATTCTCGGTTTATTGATAGCAGTTCCCATCGCTAGTGTGCTGAAAAGTACTATCGATATCATCCGCTCGCAGCAGCGGGAAAAAGAACCAGTAGTTTTCCTAGAAGAAACGGTGAAAAATTCCTCAGAGGAGGGCAAATAATAATAAATCCTGTTTTTTCAGTGAACAGTAAACAGTAAACAGTAATGAGTGAATTGAAAACTCACATCTGCTAACTGATAACTGATAACTGATAACTGATAACTGTTATGAGCGGCTAATTTCTTCGAGAATAGCCATCGCTTCTGTCACCCTATCCCTAGGGATAAATAAATGATCGTGATAATAACCAGAAATGACATTGACGCTAATTGCTGCTGCGGCCAGTTTCTCGCTAATTACCGCTAAAAATCCCACCGCCGCTAAACTAGAATGCACAGAAAGAGTAATTTGTCTATAAATATATTTGTACTGCAAATTCTTGTGATCGGCTTGCTGACGGGGAATAATCACCGTTATGCCTTCCTCTTCCTGAAATTGGCAGATAGGGGTTAATTGTAGCTGTTCTAGTCCTGTTGCTGTTAGGGAAGAAAAAACGAATTCTTCGGTATTTAGGACTGGTTTCAGGGATTGGAGCAGAATATCGAGATTAGTTTCGCCTTCCTTTGGTTTTTCTGGCGATTTTTTCGCCGCATCCAGACAATGATTGGCAGCAGCGTCAGCCAAACTATTTTTAGCTCGTTCAATCCAGCGCCAGCTAATGCGATCGAATCGGGCAACTAATTGACAAGCACGCTGATAAAAGGGACGTAAACTATCGCTTTTTACCTTCCAGTCTCCCTTAACTTGATTGATGACTAATTGACTGTCTCCGCGAATTTCTAGGCTTTTTAAGCCTAATTCTTGGGCTTTTTCCAATCCAATAATCAATCCCGTGTATTCGGCCTCGTTATTAGTGGCTCTCTCCATATATCTAGTCGTGGTCAAGGAATTACCCTCGGCTAAAACTATTACCGCTGCACCGGCTGCTCTCCCCGGATTGCCGCGAGAACCACCATCAAAATAGAGAATTGCTGAATTATCGGTTTTTTGAGCTTTTTTATCCATAATTTTCGTCAATAAATCTTGTTATCTCCATTTTTATCTCTTTGACAATTCTAGGCGGTAGCGATTCTGGGATCGGCAAAGCGGACAAGGCAACAATAGCAAGATTTTAGCCGATCGCCGCTACCGGGTAACTTTTTTTCTTCAGGTTATTGATAATTATTTGCAGTTGTCGGTTATACTGAGAACATCAGCCTAGAGTTATATTGCTAATAGTTCTCAATTAAAAGCCCCATGAGTATAGACAAATTGCCATCGGAAGGTGAGAAAATCTTCCCTCTTAGTGCTTGGGAGCGCTGGCAGCTCTACCACCGGCTGCAGACCCTGGACATTGAAGATAAATGCTCGCTCCATAAGCTTTTGCAGGTTCGCATCGATAGCCCCGCTCAACTTTTACAGCTGTGGATTGTCCTGCGACAGGTAGAGGCTTCCCGAGGCTGTTTAATCGATTGGCTGGAAACCTGTTGGCAGGCATAATCCTTGAGAAAAATTAGCAATCTGAGAGTAAAAAGTGAGAAAGTATGTCAAAATCTACAACTACCATGGTTCCCTTTCAAGTGGTCGGTCAATTCCTCGGTTTTGTCCTCAAGGACGGATATAAGGTAAAATACCTGAGAATCAGTGTTGATAAACGAGAATATTGGTTTAAGCCCGAAAAAACACTGCGAGACCACATACCTCTCAATATTGCTCTCCAATCATGGCTAAAAGTGACGGGAGAAAGTAGTCTTTGTTCAAAAAAGGGAAAATTAAAACTGAGGGTACTAGGGATCGAGCATTTATCTGGCGAAAAAACCCCAGAAGTGGCCCCAGTAAAAGCTAAAAAAGCCACCGTCTTAATCTGTCAGAAGTCCGATTGTTGGAAAAATGGCGGTGCGAGAGTCTGCCAAAGGTTAGAGAGTGATTTAGAGGAAAAAGGACTGGGAGAAGCGGTGAATATTAAATTAACTGGCTGTTTAAAACAGTGCAAAAAAGGGCCGAATCTGGTGGTTATGCCCGATAAAAAGCATTATAATCAGGTAGCTCCCCAAGATGTCCCCTCCCTGATCGAGCGGCATTTTGCCACTTCTGAGCAAGAGAATACTGTATCAGTTTAACCAGAAATTTAATCGGTGATCGCTATTGACAAATGCTCTTTTTTGTGCAAAAAAGAGACTGGGTAGGCTGCCCGCGCATCTAAATTGGTCTATGGGCATAGGGAAACGCCGGAACTGCGGAACGGTAATGCCTCTTAGCTTGTCTAAAATTGTCCTACAGCCGTTCTCCGATAGATGGGGTACGTTTTTGCGACTGAAATCTTTACTTCGGCAAGGTTCAATTTATACTTTACCTTGACGAGAAAGGCCATACATTAGGGGATAGAAAAGTCAATTCTTGCCACCGATAATTTATGACTGGTACCACTGCAACCTTGTTAATTTCTTGTCCCGACCAGATTGGTCTGGTGGCGAAAATCGCTAATTTTATCTATGCTAATGGCGGCAATATTATCCACGCTGACCAACACACGGATTTTTCGGCGGGATTGTTTCTGATGCGGATAGAATGGCAATTAGAAGGGTTTAATTTACCCCGTGGGATGATCGAACCAGCTTTCGCCGCTATTGCCAAACCTTTGCAGGCTAGTTGGTCCTTACATTTTTCCGATACTGTCCCGCGTCTAGCTATTTGGGTGACAAAACAGGATCATTGTCTCCTCGATTTATTATGGCGACAACACGGGGGAGAAATTAGGGCAGAAATTCCTTTAATTATTAGCAATCATCCAGAATTACACTCAGTTGCCAATCAATTCGGTATTGAGTTTCATCATATTCCCATTACCGCCGAAACCAAGATTGAACAGGAAGCCAGACAATTAGAGTTACTGCGGGAATACCGGATAGATTTAGTGATTTTAGCTAAATATATGCAGGTTCTCACTCCAGATTTTATTAACTTTTTCCCCAATATTATCAATATTCATCATTCTTTTTTACCGGCTTTTGCCGGAGCTAATCCCTATCAACGGGCCTACGATCGAGGGGTAAAAATTATTGGAGCCACCGCCCATTATATCACTGCCGATCTCGATCAGGGGCCAATTATCGAGCAGGATGTGGTCAGAGTTAGCCATCGCGATACCGTAGGAGATTTAATTCGTCAAGGTAAGGATTTAGAAAGGGGGGTGTTAGCGCGAGCGGTACGTTTACACTTGCAAAATCGCATTTTGGTTTACGCTAATCGCACGGTAGTGTTCGCTTAAAATGGGATAAGATGTACTGGACAAAAAAGACATCATTGCGGGTTAAAAATTAGGAAGTATCGGCGCAATTGACTAAAATAGCAATAGACCAGAGCAGAAGGAAAAAATTATCTATGGCAACTACATCCGAAGACGTATGGCGACTCTTAGCCGAATTAACTACCGCTCAAAAAGAAACTGACCGACAACTCAAGGAAACTGACAAACAACTCAAGGAAGTTAGTCAACAACAGAAGGAGACTGAACTACTATTGAAGGAAGTTAGTCAACAACAGAAGGAAAACGCCCAACAACAGAAGGAAACTGACAAACAACTCAAAGAACTGGGCAAACAAATTGGGGGACTCGGTGCCAAATTCGGCAGCTTTACCGAAGGACTTGCCCTTCCCTCAATGGAAACGATTCTCAGACAACGCTTTGGTATGGAAGTTGTTAGTCCCAGTGTGCGCGCCAGTAAAGAAGGACAACACCTAGAAATTGATGTTCTTGCCTATAGCAATGGTGAGCTAAATACTGCTTATATCGTTGAGGTTAAAAGTCATGTTAGACAGGAAGATATTACACAATTAAAAAGTATTTTGCAACGGTTTCGCCGCTTTTTTCCTGAACACAAAGATAAAAAACTCTATGGCATATTAGCGGCGGTGGATTTATCCCCAGAATTACGCGAAAAAATTCTGCAAGAAGGGCTTTATGTGGCTCAGATTCATGACCAAGTATTTGAATTAGATATTCCCGATAATTTTCCACCTCAAACCTATTAAATAACCCTGCCCTAGGAAAAACTTTTTCAGTAAGCTTTATTGTAATTGTCCGCGCAGAGCATAACGATCTTTTTCTAAACCAAAAGCGAAGAGAAAAGAATGGCGTATGGTGGGGTTAGAGAGAGTAAAAAAGAGAAAGAGAGCGATAACAGCTAATCCTGACGATAAACTAAACATAGTTTTGTAGGAAATTGCTAAAACCCCCAGAATTGGACCGGCTAAGGCTGTTCCCACATCAAAACCGCCGATACAGATAGAATAGGCCCGGCCGCGTTCTTGGGGCCCAGAGCGATCGGAGATTAAAGCCAGTAACATAGGGAATAAAATCCCCCCTCCCGTACCTTCGAGGATAGCGGCTAAAATTAAATCGGAAGGAGATCGGGCAGAAGATAGAATCAACATGGATAAACCATAGCAAAAAACGCTAATAGTGATGAATAAACCCCGTCCATAGCGATCGCTGGCTCCTCCCGACAAAATCCGTCCGATTACCCCCGATACTGCCGCACAGCTGTAGAATAGACCAGCACTGACAGGAATCTGATTTTCGAGGAGAAACAGGGGTAAAAAAGCGACTAAACCGCCGAATAAAGTACCGACCAATAGAAAAACTAAGGTAGGGACTAAAAAAGCTCGCTCTTGACATAATGCCCAAAAACTGCGCTCGATTGTCTGATTTTCTGCCTTCATTTGGGCTAATTTTTTCTTGAAGTCCGGTTCTTGAATGGAGAAACCCAAGAGAAAGGCGATCGCTCCTGAAGCGGCGGAAACTAGAAATAAACCGTTATAACCGATCGATTCGTAGAGATAACTGCCTAAAGCTGGACCGATTCCCATGCCTATGGGTGCAGTTAAGCTCATATAACCAATTATCTCTCCCCGTTGACGAACGGGGGAAAAATCCACCACTAGGGTACTGTAACCAGTGGTAAAAGCAGCGATACTGAGGCCATGGTAGGCGCGGACGGCGAATAAAGAGGAAAGATCGCGAAAAAATAGATAACCGAGGGGTGCGGTAGCGGCGACAATAGTTCCAAATAAAACCACTAATTTGCGACTGCGGCGATCAACTAGATTGCCTAACCAACTGCGCGACAAAATTAAACCGATGGCAAAAGACCCCATGACAAAACCGATATCTTGTTTGCTACCGCCTAGGGAGTCAATATAGGTGGGGAGAGTGGGGACGAGAGTGGTGATACTTATCCAGAAAAACAGCGCCGTGACGAAGAGGATGAGTAATTGACGACGAGTTTCGGCAGTAAGCGATCGAAAAGTTTTGAAAGCGTTCACAACAGCGACCGTCACAGGCAACAAAAAGACCCGGAGATCACGCCAGTCACAAGCATCCCGTATTGCTGCTACCTTCCGGTCCTGACAAGGTTAAGGCGTTGCGATCGCATGAGTCCGAGTCTTTTTTATCATAACATCTTTTTCGGGGATACCGGTATTTTTTTCCGGAGAATTTCCTCTCAATCTAGACTGTGAACGGAAATTTCCTCAACGAGGCGGTTTTTGCAATTGTTGTTGTAGAGAAGTTTCCGGTTCGATCGCCAATCCGCTAAACTGTCGGATTAAGAGTGAAGGACTCTCCCTAGAATCGGCAGCGAGGAAAAATAACCAACGGCTGCCGGGGGTGAGTTGTTCGATGGAATTGAAGTTACTTGTCAACCAAATTACAGGTAAATTAGGCAGATTGGCATTTTTTTGACTAGCTTTTGCCTCTATACCGGCTAAAGTTTCTAAAATGATCCTCTCCCCGTGAATTAAACCCGTTTCACCCGTCCAGAGTTTCACATTTAATTGCCGACGATGGGCATAAAAATAGAGGGAAGCAGCGGCAATAATCGCCCGTTCAAAACTGTCTTCTTGCCAATCACAGAGGGTATCCAGACAGATAATCACTTCCTGTCCTCCCGTTAACACTTCTAATTCCCGAATTTGAAATTCTCCCAGACGGGCGCTAGTTTTCCAGTGAATTAAACGGGTAGAATCACCCCGGCGATATTGTCTCAGGTTACGAGTAAGTCCTTGACTAGCCCTTTGATAATAGCGATTATTTTCTAATTTTTGTTCCATCTCTTGACCAAGGGAATCGATCAGGGGACATTGTTGTAAGGGTAAAATTTGGGGATAAACTAAAGCTTTAGCCGCTGCTTGCTGACAACGACGACACCAAAATAAACCGAGAGGGGCTGCTGTTCTTAATTGTACTTCTTGCCAGTGATAAATACCCCGTTTACTGGTGGGTAAATAATAAGTCCAACGATGGCAACTTTTGGAGGCAATCACTTCTATTGGGGTTATTTTTGGCTGATCGAGAACTATAGGCAGGATATCTGTCACTTCTAACAGATTTATCGGCTGATTGCTAGTATTTTCTATCTCTAGGCTAATACTAAGATCGTCTCCCGCACTTACGGGTACAATGGCAAGACGACGCACTTTCAGGGGAAGAAGGGAACGACGGGGTAAAATTATCGATAAAATTAAAACAGCGATCGTCGTGCCACAGATAGCATACAACCATCCCGCCATGGTATTGGTCGCAGCTCCGAAAAAACACAGGGTAATGCCAATGATTACCCCACCACCGTAAGCGGGTAAAATACCGCGATCTTCTAACCAAGTTTTCATAGGGTTTAGTGGTTTTGTCGTCTTTGCTAGAAGGCTAAAAATCAGGCCCACACTTCTATAATTCCCCCAAAAGTCATGAGAAACTATCAAGGATATCGGACTGATCAGCTAAGGAAGTTCTCTTCCTTGCCACTCTTGCCATTTTTCTTAACAAAACTTAACAATTGATGGCAAAATTTTGCTTGCTTTTGTCGGCAGATTTTGGGATAATATTTTTAAAAGAGTTTATTCATAATGGGAATCTAAGCAGTCTGCGATAAACACAAACATCCCATTATAAGACAATCATAACCCAAGCCGCCGGCAAAGTCAAGCACTCACTCCTAATTATTTGTCGCCTAAAACTTCTAATTCCGTGGTCGGTGGGGGGGGGGTTGGGGATATTAATTAAAATAACAAAGGTTGAAACCCGTGTTTGCGGGAAGCTGCGCCGATTTGTTCCATTTTAGGGACGGTAATTTGATTGCGTCCCCAGGAAAAATTAGTTTGCCAACCCTCCAACTCTAATAAAATCGCCTCGGCAAAACAGGCAAACATTTGACGAGAGGGAATATCCATATTGACGATTTTCATAATTTTCCAGTCAATATCGAGGGAATGCTCGACAATGCCGCCCTTAATCACCGAAATATCGGGGGCATTTAACACCGTGCCTAAATTTTTCGGATAACCACCATCAATAATAATGCAGGGGCGCTTGAGTTTATCTGGATCAATTTCCACCCCTTTAGGCAGACTAGCCACCCAAACAATGATATCAGCCAGGGGTAAAGCCTCCTCTAGGGGGAGAATTTTACCGCGTCCTAACTCCTCTTGCAGAGATTGTAAACGCTCTTGATTGCGTGCCACACATATTAGTTCTTTTGTATCGGTTTTTTCATTTAACCAACGACAAACGGCGCTGCCGATATCTCCAGTTGCCCCGCAAACCACGACGGTAGATTGAGCTAAATCGATGCCCATTTTTTCAGCGAGGGTTTCTACTTGAGTGCAGATGACGTAAGCGGTGTGGGTGTTACCGGTGGTGAAACGGCCAAAATCTAGCTCGATATTCCGCACCTGTCGATTATCTTTGAGATTAAATTCCTCGAAAATAATTGAAGAAAAACCACCGAGTGCGGTGATGTTGATATCACTTTTTTGAGCGAGTGCCATGGCATTTAGCACCTTACGAATAGCAGACTTTACCCAACGATTCGACAACATCTCCGGTAAAAAACAGGATTCGATATATTTTCCTCTGATGGTTTGCCCCGTGATGCTGGTGACATGAAAATCATCGACAATTTGCGGGGGGGCAGCGCACCAAAAATCTAATCCCTGGTTAGCATATTCAGGATAACCTAGATCGTCGGCGACCGATTGGGCGTGTTCTAAACTGGTAAGATGACCTATAAGACCAAACATTGATTGTTCTTTCGTTAAACTAGATGGCACTAGATAAAAATTAGGATATTGCTAAGAAATCGTTAAGACTCTTAAATATAATACACAAAAGAGCCGCTCTGTGTTGAGCGGCAGCAGGGGAAAAAAAGAAATCTCGATGCTCAAGCTTTAGACAGCAGTTAATCCGTAGGCAGACATCCGCATGATATCACGGGTGCTGAAACCGATATTGCTTAAAGCTTCCCCGTAGCTAATCATAAAGTCTTCCACGAGGGCCTCTTTTTCCATCCCGAGGACGCGAGCATCATCCTCGACTTGATTGAGCATTCTCCAGACAATGGGCAGATTAGCGCGATTTGCCGCTTCTAATTCCTCTTTAGCGGTTTCAAAGTTCGCTTTTAGCCATTCTTCGCCAAAATTGAGATGTAAATATTCGTCTTTAACTACGCCTTCAGTAATTTTACGGGCAAAAGGATCAGCAACAGGAATATAAATATTATAGGCAGCGATCGCGAAAGCTTCGATAATCAAAGATTGGATTAATAAACAGGTGACAACTTTACCTTCTGCGTAGGCAATTTGGAAGTTATCGTGCAGAGAGGCAAAGAATTCTCTGGCATAATCCATATCAGGAGTGATTTTCAAATTTTGGCCGCAAGCTTGAAAACCTTTCATGTGACGGTTTTCCATTTTTGCCAGACGGTGTAACTCTTCTTTGTTATCGGCGAGGATGTCTGCTAATTGAATATAATTGCTATTGGCCTCGTATTCGCCTTCAATAACGATGGCATTAATGCGACTATAGGCTGATTTATAGGTTTCGCTGGTGAAATCAAGCTCTAATGGTACAGCAAGCTCTGGCATAAACTCGATTGACTCCTATTTCTGACGAGATTTTTCCGACGTTCTTTCCAGTCTAGGGTAAGCCTTCTAGATGGAGTGATCTTTTTACGAGTCTAGCTTGATCGGTCTTTTTTGTATAGCTTGCCCTGAGGCTGACTTGCCAAGTTAGCTATAGGGGTTATCTTTTGCCACTGAAAACAAGTCTAGAGGCAATCCCTTCTCAAGAGACGAGATTGCTGGCTGTTTAATCAAACCGTGGCTAAAGATTTCCGGCGCTCGGCCTGTTGTAGGATCGCTTTGGCTGCCTGTTTACCCGATAAAGTGGCTCCTTCCATGCTATCAATGTAATCCTGTTGGGTATAACTGCCAGCCAGGAAAAAGTTAGCAATAGGAGTCGCTTGCGAGGGACGATAGACATCCATCCCCGGTGCTTCCCGATAGAGACTCTGGGCTAATTTCACCACACTAAACCAAGTCATATTTAACTCCCGCGAGGAGGGAAATAACTTGTGGACTTGCGCTAAAACCTGCCAGGCGATATCTTCATTTTTAGCTTTAATAAAAGGATCCCCGGGGGTTAAAACCAACTGTAATAAAGAACCTTCTCCGGGGCGATAATAATCCCTAGGACTGGTGAGAGCAAGATCTGCAAAACAGGAAAAATCCGCTTGGTGGGTGTACAAAAGATTATCAATTCCCACCGCTTTTTGCAGTTGTCGCCGTTTTTCGGCATCATTTAATTCCGTCACCCAACCGTCAAAACGCAATTGTACCGTGGCGACGGGGACGGCTTCTAGTCGGAAAATATTGTCAAAAATCGGCATTTTTCGCCAATCTTGGGGAATAAGACGCTGAATACCGGGGACATCACCAGCGCAAACATAGGCATCTGCGGTGATAGTTTCCGTGGTTTCTCCGTTAGCGACGATCAGGCCATTAACTTGCAGATTTTCGCCCTCTCCAGAATAGAGAATTTCCCGCACTTGACGACGGGTAGAGATTTGGGCTCCCCGGGCTTCCAGATAGTTAATAATCGGTTTATGCAGGTATTCGTGGGGGGAACCTTCCAACATCCGCAGGACGGAAGCTTCGGTTTTAGCGGCAAAAAATTGGAAAATCGTCAGCATACAACGGGCCGAGATATTTTCCGTATCGATAAATCCTAAGGCATAGGCGATCGGATTCCACATTTTTTTTAAACTGCCTTCATTACCGCCATGGCTACGAAACCAATCGGCAAAGCTAATCGAGTCCAGATCCCGAATCGTTTTCATTGCTCCTTGGAAGTCTATCAGACCGCGGACGATGGGACTGGTACCTAAGGCCAGAGAATTAAAGATTTTATCGGCTGCTGAGAGTTGGGAGGAGGTAAAAAAGGCTTTTAAACCGTTAAAAGGCGCACCTGCGACGAAACGGAAGTCTAATTCGCCGATTTTTCCCCCTTCGTTGATAAAAGTGTGGGTGTGTTCTTTGAGTAGTAGGGATTGAAAAGCGCCCACTTTTTTCATTAACTCAAAAAGATTATAGTAACAACCAAAAAAGACGTGCAAGCCCATCTCGATGTGATTACCGTCCGCATCTACCCAACTACCGACTTTTCCCCCGACAAAGGGACGAGATTCTAATATTTCTACTGTACAGCCCGCATCGACCAGATCGATAGCTGTTGCCATTCCCGCTAATCCCGCACCAACGATCACCACTCGCATTTGTCAAGTTCCTGTTACAATTTTTCACTAAATCTTTATTTTACCCGATCGGTCTGGTGTTTCTCGCTGGCGATTTTTTCAGGGTCACTTGAGAGCGTGGCAGAATAATTGACAGTTGCACTAGGGAGAAGTCATTTTGAAGCGATCGCTAGATAGGAGACAGGAATTAATTATTGTCACTATTATTTGGATATTGGGGATATTAGTCGATAGATTCTGGTTTAGTCTCGATCATACTATTCCTGCTTGGGATCAGGCCGATTATCTCAACGGTGGGATTATCTATACCCAAGCTTTCCAAAATCCGCGCTGGTTTGACGGGGATTGGTGGCGCAGTTTATGGCTAATGTCCCCGAAAATTCCCCCTTTAACCTATCTTTTAACGATTCCCTTCTTTAATCTCTTTGGTATTAGTCTTGACGCGGGTATGTGGGTAATGGCTATCTATAGCGCCCTACTGCTCTTTTCTGTGTACGGATTGGGAATTATCCTCTTTAATGGGACTGTGGCTTTATGGGCGGTCTTAATCTGTCAATTTCTTCCCGGTTTATACTATTATCGCCTCGAATATCTCTTAGATTTTCCCTTAGCGGCAATTGTAACGTTTTCCTACTTATGCTTGACATGGTGGCGATTTAGTGGTCAAGGCTGGCTAAAAGCGATCGCTTTCGGGATTTCTTTCGGTTTAGGGATGTTAGTCAAACAAACCGCCCTATTTTTCCTCTTTTTACCGATTTTGTGGGTATTGGGCGAAAATCTCCGGCGAAAACGTTGGGGCAATCTAGCGCAATTAATGCTCAGTTTTTTGACGGCAGCACTGTTAATGTTTCCCTGGTATCGGACGAATTGGTTATTAATGTTAACCGCGGGCAAACGTGCCACGGTAGATTCGGCGATTTTGGAGGGAGATCCCCCTCTTACCAGTCCAGATGCCTGGACATTTTACGCCCAAGTTTTACCCTATTTTCTTTCTTGGGTATTGTTATTAGTTCCCCTGGTGGGATTATTAATCTCCTTACGTCATAGAAAAACCGAAGATAAGGTTAATCGTCCTGTGTGGATTTGGTTAGGAGTTTTTCTGCTGGGGGGATACCTATTATCATCCCTCAATATCAATAAAGATGCTCGTTATATTTTGCCGCTTTTACCGACTTTATCCTTAATTTTATCCGTTGGTTTATTATCTTGGCGCGGTCGTTTTGCCCCCGCTATCCGTTGGGGAACATTAACTATTGCCGCTATCCTCACCAGCTTAAATTTATTCCCCTTGGGGGGAGATATAATTACTAATGTTTTTAGTCCCGAATTGCAACACCATCCCTATTTAAAAACCGGCTGGCAACAGGAAGAAGTAGTTAAAGAGATTCTAGTCGATTCTCCCTATCTTCGCAGCACCCTAGGGGTTTTACCTTCCACCCCCGAATTAAATCAACATACCTTCTCTTTCTACGGTGGTAAACATAATTCCCAGGTTGCCGGCAGACAGGTGGGAGTTCGGGAAGAAGATATCGAAAAGGATGTCAATTCTTTAGATTGGTTTTTAACTAAAACTGGTGAACAGGGTTCCGTCCCCGATGTCCAGAAAAAAATTGTTAATCGAGTCGCCACTGGGCCAGATTTCCAAGTGGAGAAAACTTGGCAGCTACCGGATGATAGTACCCTTTCCCTACACCGTAAAATAGCCCCCTCCGTCACGGTTAAACCCCTTGAAACTGCACCAAAACAGGTGGAATTAAGAGAGATTGCCCTTGCCGAAAAAGCCTCTCCTAATCAACCAATTTCTGTGGTTTATAAATGGGCAGGAGACTGGCAACAATTAAAGTCAGGGATAGTAATTTTAACCTGGCAAGAAGTGGACGGTAAGGATTATTGGATGCACGATCATGGTATTGCTATGGGGAGATTAATGGCAGAAAAATTAACTCCAGAAGAGCAACAAAAGGGTTTTGAAGTCACTGAAAAAACCGCCATGCAGTCGGCAGCAACCCCCGGAGTTTATCGCTTATCTGCTGTCTATCTCAATCGGGAAACTGGCGAAACCTATCCAATTAAAACTAATGCTCAAATTACTATCGATCCTCAAGTCTCCAAGTTAGCAACGCCCCAATTAGATTTAGTGACCCAATTGCGCTTAAAGTCTGCTAATATTGGTCAAGGATTAACGGGTATTGAGCCAATTTTTCAGTTAACTAATCGTATCAATCAATACGATTCGATTCAGGATTATGTGCTGCAAGCAGACAAGGCTTTTTCCTGTCGTTTACAGCAACAAAACCCCCCCGATAAATTATCTTTAGCCTACGGATTAGCAATTTCTAAGGTACTACAACAGGATGTAGCAGGGGCAATAAAAGCCACGGAGGAAATGATTAAAATTGACCCCTATAATCCCTATCATTATGCTTATCAAGGTTTTATTTATCTCTACGATTGGCAACCGCAAGCAGCCCAAAAAGTCTTAGATAAAGCTAGACAATTAAATCCCGATAGTGAGGAAATTAAGACTTTAAATGCAGTGGCTGCCTTGATGGGGGGAAATCTCGTTAAAGCTTGGCAATTATGGCAATCAAATTAAAATAGAGTGGGAAGTGGGAAGTGGGGAAGTGGGGTGTGGGGAAGTGGGAAGAATAAATAAAAATAATCTCCTGACTACTGACTACTGACTACTGACTCGGAGACTCCTGACTCGGAGACTCCTGACTCGGAGACTCCTGACTCCTGACTTCTAACCCAATGTTGGACAAAGATAAGTAAAAATTATTGATTTACTGCAAAAACTTGAGAATATTTAAATTAACATTCCGCAATATTTATAAATTCTTAAAAATTAATTGAGAAAGATTTTTATTTAACAACGATGTTATGATAGTTACAGCGATTTTACTGAATTTCATAATGGGTTATTCTGTGCTTTTTTGGGCAGCAATGGTTGAAACCCTTGCCACACCTAGAAGGTGATCCTAATTAAGACGGGTAAATCAGTCAATTTCACCCACAACGATGATCTTTTTTTTGTGTAGTTTTATTGCAAAAAAAAAGTTTTTTTGACAAAAAGCACAAAGTATGATAATTAGTCGTGCAAAATTAATTTCCTAGTCGAGACAGAAGACAGGAGACAGGAGACGGGAGACAGCTATTAGGGATCGGATTTGAGTTTTCAGTTCTCTGTTTGCTCACATCAGCAGAAGTCTCACGGAGTAGTGGCTTAGATGTGTAATTAATTTTGCTTAGGTACTTAATAACCCAAGGTATTTCTGGTTGCGAGTAATTATTGTAGAGAAGGGAGAAGGGGAGAAGGGAGTGAGAAGTGGGGTGGGGAAGTGGGGAAGCTGTCTCATCGCCCTATCACCCCAAAACCCTATCACCCTATCTCCTGCCTCCTGACTCGGAGACTCCTGACTCCTGACCCCAGTAACAAACTTTTTGCCGCAAACCCTATTTAATTTAACAACTCCCTGGGATCGGTGACTTCCCCTTTAATCGCTGCCGCTACCACCATCGCCGGACTCATCAACAAAGTACGCCCGGAAGCGGAACCTTGACGACCTTTAAAGTTACGATTGGAGGAGGAGGCGCTGATCTGATCTCCCTGCAATTTATCGGGATTCATGGCTAAACACATGGAACAGCCCGCCTCGCGCCATTCAAAGCCCGATGCTAGGAAAATTTGGTCTAATCCTTCTGCTTCCGCTTGTTTTTTGACTCTTTCGGAACCGGGGACGATAAAAGCTTTCACATGGGGGGCAACACGATGACCTTGGGCAAATTTGGCCGCTTCGCGCAGATCACTGATCCGGCCGTTAGTACAGCTACCGACGAAGCAGACATCGATTTTTGTGCCTTTAATCGGGGTGCCGGGGGTGAGTTTCATGTATTGATAGGCTTCCTCTGCGATCGCTCTTTCACTTTCTGGTAAACTTTCGGGAGTGGGAATGATTTCGTTAACCCCGATTCCTTGGCCCGGAGTAATCCCCCAAGTAACTGTGGGTTCGATTTCACCGGCATCGAAGACCACCACATCGTCATAAACCGCATCGGCATCGCTTTTAATGCTTTCCCACCAATTAACCGCACTTTCCCAGTCTTTGGGCGCAAAATCACGACCTTTGAGGTAATCGTAGGTGATTTGATCAGGGTTGATATAACCACATCGGGCCCCACCTTCGATCGCCATGTTACAAATCGTCATCCTTTCTTCCATGGACATCCGTTCAATTGTACTACCAGCATACTCGTAGGCGTAACCAACACCGCCTTTTACGCCCAATTGACGGATAATATGGAGAATTACATCTTTAGCATAGACACCGGGGTTTAAATCGCCGTTTACCTCCACTCGACGCACTTTTAATTTCGATAGGGATAGGGTTTGGGTAGCAAGAACATCGCGTACTTGGGAAGTGCCGATGCCAAAA
Organism: Microcystis sp. M179S2; assembly: GCF_020245805.1. Lineage (NCBI taxonomy): Bacteria > Bacillati > Cyanobacteriota > Cyanophyceae > Chroococcales > Microcystaceae > Microcystis > Microcystis sp. M179S2. Next base: position 26,648 of record NZ_JADBUE010000076.1, read on the forward strand.
GCGATCGCCCCAAAAGCGCCGTGGGTGGAGGTGTGGGAATCACCACAGGCGATCGTCATCCCCGGTTGGGTTAGACCCTGTTCAGGAGCGATCACATGAACTATGCCCTGATTGCCGGAACCGATGCCATAGAAAGGAATATGATTGGTTTGAACATTAGTTTCGATCGCTCGGATCATTTCCTCGGCCAAATCGTCAAGGAAAGGACGCGCCTGATTTTCGGTGGGGACGATGTGATCGACGGTGGCAATAGTCCGTCCTGGAAATAATACTTTTAAACCCCTTTCTCTTAGCATCGAAAAAGCTTGGGGACTGGTGACTTCATGGACTAGATGCAGTCCGATAAATAACTGTGTCTGTCCACTGGGAAGAATCTTAACCGTGTGTGCGTCCCAGACTTTATCGAATAACGTTCTTGCGCTCATTGACTTGGGAATGATAGTCATCTCCTTCATCATATCAGCTAACCTTGGCCGATAAGTATTAATTTTTTCTTTTCTCTTGGTTAGGAGGGATAATAGGTGAATCGCTCTGTTTTTGCCAGCTTAAAACCATCAGTTTTTGAGTAAAATAAAAGACTTTAGCCAATAACTATTTGAGTGATTACTGCTGCTCCTTACCCCCCGTTTCCTATAATCTTTCAAGAGGATTTAGTCTAACATTCTCTAGGTTTGAATAACCCCTCAGTCCATAGCAAAAAAAAATTATTCTTTTCTTGTCACCGCTAAATTATGATCGCTAACTTTCCTGTTCAGATAAATTTCTCCGAGAAAAATTAATCCTAGAATCAGAGGTAAACTCAGCCATGATCCTAGTATTCCTAGGGAGTTAATACTAATAGCAATCAGGAGAGTTACCCCCATATAAATAATTGCTACTTGTGGATGAGACAAGCCAGATTTTTGTAATCTTTGATAAAGGTGAATGCGGTGAGCTTGGAAGATATTTTCCCTTTTTAATAATCGACAAATAAGGGTATAAATAGCATCACCAATCAGAGGTAAAGTGATAGTTAAAGCTGACCAAGCCTGACTTTGATTGCCCTGGTTATTAAGTAAAACCATAGCGACAATTGCCCCCAGACTGGTGCTACCCACATCACCCATAAAAATTTTCGCTGGCGACCAATTCCAGAGGAGAAAACCGCCTAAAGCTGCCACTAAAAGCCATAAAATTGGTTGCTGAAAATAGAGAGCGAGAAATCCTAATTGTACCGCCGTACAGCCAGCCACCAAGCCATCGAGACCATCCATAAAATTATAAAAATTAATCATCGCGGTCAGGCCGATAATTGTGAGAATAATAGCCAAAACTTTGCCGCCAAAACCCAAATCTAATAGCCACGATTGGGGAAAAGCACCGAAAAAAGTGACCGCAACACTAGCGGAGGATAACTGCACTAAATAGCGAATACTAGAGGGAATACTGCGACGATCATCGAGAAGGCCGATAATAATTAAAGGAGTCAGGGACAACCACAGGGGAATGAGAGGTAGGGAAGGAGGAAGGAGAAAATAACTGAGGCAGCCAGTCAGAGCAAAAGCGACGACAAAACCGAGTCCACCCCCCCTAGGTGTGGGTTGACTATGGCTGCTACGCTCATTGGGAATATCTAACAATTGTTGGCTAAAACGTTGTTTAATCAGGGCAACCACCAGAAAACTAATCAGAAAACTGATGACTGAGAGTAGGGATAATAACATAGGGATTTTCGCACTCAGATTAATTATCGATCCTACGTTGTTCGGTGACAAAAAGTGCCGATATTGCCATCGTGGTTTTAGTCAGTGTCAGCATCCCACTTCCAAAGCTAAGGCACTCTGAAGTTTGGGGGATATTAGCAGAAATTTTAGGTTCACCCTACTCTCGATCGCTTTTTACCTGACTGATGCGACGAACGTTTAAAACATCGCTCATCAGCTTAATTTGAGTAACACAGCGTTCAAATTGTTGCAGGTCTTTTACTTCAATTTTCAGGGAAATTAAAGCGGGTTTACCGAAATTAGTCTTAACTCCGGCATTGCGAACGTTAATATTTTGGTCACTTAAACGAGAGAGAATATCTTTTAAAACCCCGACGCGATCGATCACTTCAATCTGAATATTTACTGGATAAGTTGGATAACGTCCCTGGTCATCTAGGGGGTTCCAACTAACAGGAATTAAGCGTTCAGCTTCGGCTTTTTCCACATTCGAGCAGCCCTGACGGTGAATCACAATACCTTCCCCTGCATGGGCGACTATACCGGTAATATTTTCCCCTGGTAAAGGACAACAACAACCAGCCAAACGATAGACTAATCCCTCCACACCGGCGATCGGTGATTTACTAACGGGTAAAGCCCTTTGAACGGGAGAAGGTGGTAGAATCAATTGGGAATCAGTCAGGACATCGGGCGGATTTTTGACCGTTAAAATTTCCTGTTGATTTTTAACTGTTTCTTGCAGACGATTAACCACATTTTTTAGGGTAACTTCGCCGTAACCCAAAGCCGCCAATAAATCATCTACTGCCACATAATTGCACTGTTTAGCCACCGATTGCATTCGTTCTGATTTTAGCAGGGCATCGAAGCCAGTTTTACCCAATTCTTTCTCTAATAAATCACGACCCCGGCTAATATTTTCTTCTCGGCGCGATTTTTTGTACCATTGCCGGATGCGATTTCTGGCGCTAGGAGTAACGACAAAATTTAACCAATCTAAACTAGGGTGACTATGCTTGCTGGTGAGAATTTCCACCAGATCACCATTTTGCAAGGGAGCATCAAGAACTGACCATTTACCATTAATCCTTGCCCCTTTCATCTGATTACCTACTTCGCTATGAATATGATAGGCAAAATCTACCGGTGTTGCGCCTTGGGCGAGGGCCACCACATCACCTTTGGGGGTGAAAACATAGATATCTTCTTCAAAGAAATTATTTTTGAGGCCATCCATGTATTCTTGGCCATCTTTAAGGTCTTTTTGCCAGTCGAGCAGATTACGCAGCCAAGCGAATTTTTCATCCGCAGCGGTTAAAGTTGTTTGACTAGAACCGGTTTCTTTATACTTCCAATGGGCTGCAATCCCGTATTCAGCAACATGGTGCATTTCTAGGGTGCGAATCTGCACTTCTAGGGGACGGGCATTTAAACCAACAACGGTGGTATGGAGGGATTGATAACGGTTAGCTTTTGGTAAACCGATATAGTCTTTAAAACGGTTAGGAATCGGAGTAAATTGGTCGTGAACTATGGCTAAACAACGATAACATTCCTCTTTGGTTTCGACGATAATGCGGACGGCGGCTATATCATAAATCTGCTCGAATTCTTTGCCCTGATTGTGCATTTTATGATAGATGCCGTAGAGATGTTTGGGGCGACCCTGTAAATCAAGAACTTTTATGCCAATTTCTTGCAATTTTTCCCGCAATGTGTTAGTGACGGTTTCGATGCGGGCCTCTCGATCGATACGTTTTTCCGATACCAATAACTGCACGGTGCGATAAGCATCGGGTTCGAGGTATTTAAAGCATAAATCCTCTAATTCCCATTTAAATCTGCCAATCCCTAAACGGTTAGCCAGAGGAGCAAAGATTTCTCTAGTTTCTAGGGCGATGCGTTGCTGCTGTTGCGGGGTGAGGTGTTCGAGGGTTTGCATATTGTGCAGGCGATCGGCTAATTTGACCACGATAACGCGGATATCTTGAGCCATCGCCAGGAACATTCGGCGAAAATTCTCCGCTTGCCGTTCAGTTTTGCTAGAAAAGTTGAATTTGGAGAGTTTTGTCACCGCTTCCACCAAATTACGCACCTCGACACCGAATCTAGCCTCGATTTCTTCGGGGGTGACTTCCGTATCTTCCACCACATCGTGAAGGAATCCCGCCGCGATCATTGCCCCATCACCCCCCAGATCCCGCAGTAATCCCGCCACAGCTATGGGATGGGCGATATAGGGTTCCCCGGATTTGCGATACTGGCCCTCGTGGAGTTTGTGGGCGAAATTAAAAGCCCTAGAGATTAAATCGATATCGGGATTCTGGGGGTCGTTTTCGTAGGTAATCAGGCATTCTTTCAGCCAATCGGGTAAAACTAACGCTTTTTTCGGTTCCGTGGCCCGGGGAAGGGCGGTGAGGGTTTCCGGTTGGATGGCAGTGATGGCGTTCATGGTTAGATCGGGGGGATAATAGGGGGGGGGAGGAGACGGATAACTAGAAAATTATTAGGCCGAAGGGATGCCAGATTACTTAACTCTCTAACACTGGAATCGGATCGATCGGCGAAAAGGGCGGGATTCTTTTAAGTTTTTGTCTCTGATCGGGAAGAGGACTTGCAACCGTGACGGCAAATCGTTAATCTTATGTAACAAATTCTAACGCGCTTTGTATTGGATGCTACCGACAAATTACCATCAAGCCTACAAATCTTTGTTAAGAAAACTGGAGGATTTCAGTCTTGCCCTTCTGGATGGGGATGCTTCCACGGGGTTACAATCTTTTCAAGCTTTACAAACCTGTCTAGAAGGGGAGATATTGTCACTAAATGATGACAATTTCAGCCCAGAGGTGGCTAATCGTTGGCGCGCGCTCCAGACGGAACTATATCGATCGTGGCGATTGCTGGAGACGGATTGGTTATTTTTGGCCTCGGCGCGGCAAGGACGGGAGAAACGTTTACAGATAATTAGCGAGCGAGTGGCGACTTTAAAGGGGTATTGTCGGGTTTTGTTAGGGTCAGTTGTCGATTAGCAATTAAATGCTCGATCGCCGTTTGTGTGGCATACTTGACCCTAAGTCCTAACTTTTATCGTTACCGATCGCGTCATGTTGGAAATTAAAGACCTAAAAATTGCCTACCCGACCGAATTAAGTTCTCCCGCTTGGGCGATCGATGGGGTATCTTTTAGTATAGGCAAAGGGGAAACTCTGGGATTAGTGGGTGAATCTGGTTGTGGAAAATCGACCATCGGTAAGGCTATTTTAAGGTTATTACCCAATCGCACTCACGTGGAAGGTGAGATTACCTTTGAAGGGCGATCGCTTTTATCTTTATCTAGCAAACAGTTAGAAAAGTTTCGCGGGGAAGCGGTGGGATTAGTCTTTCAAGATCCGATGACGCGACTGGATCCGCTGATGACTATTGGCGATCATTGTGTGGAAACTTTGCAAGCTCATCGGGGAAATTTAACCTATCGTCAAGCTAAAAGTCAAGCTTGTACTGTCCTAGAAAAAGTGAAAATTCCCGCTAATCGTTGGTCCCAATATCCTCACGAATTTAGCGGGGGAATGCGGCAAAGAGTGGCCATTGCTTTAGCTTTATTATTAAACCCTAAGTTAATTATTGCCGATGAACCCACCACCAGTTTAGATGTGACGGTTTCGGCGGAAATTCTGCGGGAATTAAAGCGTTTATGTAGCGAGGAACAGATGGGATTATTGTTAATTTCCCATGATTTAGCGCTGGTGGGAGAATATTGCGATCAATTAGCGGTGATGAAGGGGGGCAAAATTGTCGAATCGGGAGCGGTAAAAACAGTTTTTAATACACCTCAACACCCCTACACCCGTTCTCTTTTGGCCGCCGCTTTACACCTACAGTTACGGGAGGAAAAATCAACGGCAATTCAAGGCAAGGAAACGGTGTTAAAGGTGGATAATTTAAAACAGTATTATACCCTAGAAGGTAACTTTTTAGATAGCTTTTTAAAGAAAGACAAGAAATTTATTAAAGCGGTGGATGAAGTCAATTTTGAACTGTATCGAGGGGAAATCTTCGGTTTAGTTGGGGAGTCGGGGTGTGGGAAAAGTACCCTATCGCGAACCCTATTACAGTTAATTAAACCCACCGGGGGAAAAGTGGAATTTTTAGGAGAAGATTTAACCCCTTTGTCGGCGGAAAAAATGCGTCCAAAACGGCGCTTAATGCAGATGATTTTTCAGGATCCCCTCGCTTGTCTCAATCCTTTAATGACGGTGGGAGAAAGTATCGCCGATCCGCTTTTTATCCATCAAAAAGTTAATCTAGAAACGGCTAAAAAACAGGTTTTAGAAATGTTAGATCGAGTCGGGTTAACACCAGTAGAGGAATTTTATCGACGCTATCCTAAGGAGTTATCGGGGGGACAACAGCAAAGGGTAGCCATTGCTCGCGCTTTAATTACCCATCCAGAATTAGTTATTTGTGATGAACCGGTTAGTATGCTTGATGCTAGTGTCCAGACACAGGTTTTAGAGTTAATGTTAGAGTTACAAAAGTTATTTAATCTCACTTATTTATTTATAACTCATGATCTTTGGTTAGCGAGATTCCTCTGCGATCGAATTGCGGTGATGACTGCGGGTAAAATAGTTGAAATGGGTGACACTGAACAGATTTTTAGCCATCCCCAACACCCCTACACTCAAAAATTAATCGCCGCAGCCCCGAGAATTTATCCCGACAGCAACTAAAATCGCTCTAGGGGTTTATAATTGTTATTGTCTAGATATAGTTAGGAAAGACAAAATGGCCAGACAACTTCAGATAACTCTCCCTGAAGATACCATGCAACTTCTCGATTAATGGTTGGCGAGTAGTGATTATCCTGAAAAAGAATATAATAATTTAATTAATGAAGCGATTAAATTATATATTTTGGAACAACAGAGAAACTACCTCGATCAACAATTAAAAGAAGGGGCTATTGTTAGAGCAAAAAGAGATTTAAATTTAGCACAAGATTGGTTTTCTCTAGAGGAGTATTTATGGTAATAATGATTATTTTCAAAGTTAAAAAACTGCTGAAAAAATTTGTCTTTAGTCTCCAGGAGGAAGGATGGAAACCAGCGCTCAAAAAGACGAAACGAAAAATTATCAAAATTCTCACAGGAAAGAGTTCCTCTGAATTTGAAGAACAGGTGATCGAAAGTGCTAAATTAGCTGAACCCCGACCCCTAGAAATTGCCAGTAGTGATGATCCTTTAGTCTCGATTATTATTCCTGCTTATAACCAATTTGCCTACACCTTTAACTGTCTGGAATCCTTGAGTGTTAACCTAGGTTCTGATTTAGCTTATGAAATAATTATCGTTAATGATGCTTCCAGCGATGAAACTTTAGAACAATTAGCAACTTTAGTTAAAGGAATTAAAGTATTAACTAATGCAGAGAACTCTGGTTTTATTCGTTCCTGTAATTATGGGGCTAGTCAAGCAAAAGGTCAATACCTATATTTTCTCAATAACGACACTCGTATTCTAGAAAATTGTCTAGAAAGTTTAGTGAAATTAATTATCAATAATCCCCAAGTTGGTGCGGTGGGTTCCAAGTTAATTTATGCTAATGGTAAACAACAAGAAGCGGGGGGAATTATCTGGAATTCTGCCGATGGTTGGAATTATGGACGCTTAGATAGTCCCGAGGAACCGGAATATAATTATGTCCGTCCCGTGGACTATTGTTCGGGAGCAAGTTTATTAGTTCCTACAGATTTATTTAAGCAATTAGGTGGTTTTTGTCAAGACTTTATCCCCGCATATTACGAAGATACAGACTTATGTTTTGCCCTCCGAGAATTGGGTTATCAAGTCCTTTATCAACCCCAATCTAACGTCATTCACTACGAAGGAATCACCTCGGGAACAGACCTTTCTAGTGGGATCAAACAATATCAAGTTATTAATCAAACTAAGTTTCGAGAAAAATGGTCAAAGGTATTAACTAAACACCTAGATAACGATGCTAATAATGTACCCAAAGCTGCCCGACGTTTACAAGGAAAAACGACAATTTTAGTCATCGATTCCTACGTTCCACTATACGATCGAGAATCCGGCTGTGTGCGTTTATTAAATATTCTTAAGCTACTGCTCAATTTAGGCTATTCAGTCATTTTCTTTCCCGATAATGGCTATCCCGAACAACCCTATACTTCCGTCCTGCAACAGCTGGGAATTGAAGTTATTTATGGCACACCACAAAGATATAATCTAGAAGAAAAATTAATCAAATATTTACCCCTGATAGATGGAGTTTGGTTGTGTCGTCCCGAATTGTGCGATAAGTATATGGATTTAATTCGCTTAAAAACAAAAGCACCAATTATTTATGATACAATTGACCTGCATTTTCTACGTTTAAAACGACAAAAAGACTATCTCGATCCCAGTTACCAAAATACTAGCTGGAGTTGGCAAACCTATCAGAAATTAGAGTTAAACTATGCTAATCAAGCGGAAGCAACCGTAGTAGTAACCGAAGACGAAAAGCAGGTATTATCCTCTTTAGGAGTGAAAAATGTTTGGGTAATCCCCAATATCCATGAAGAAATTTCCCTGTCAGAAAAAGTTGCTTTTGACCAGCGATCGGGGTTAGTATTTATTGGTAGCTACAATCACCCTCCTAATATTGATGCAGTTAAGTGGTTATGTTTAGAAATTATGCCCTTAGTTTGGGCATTCCGTCCTGACATTACCGTTAATTTATTGGGAAGTAACCTCAAGGATGAAGTGAAAGAATTAGCCAATGATAAAGTAATTGTTACCGGTTATGTTCCCGAAGTGGAACCCTATTTCCAAAAGAGTCGGATTTTTGTCGCACCCCTGCGATTTGGTGCGGGAATGAAGGGTAAAATAGGTCAAAGTCTTTCCCTAGGATTACCGACTATTACCACAAAAATTGGTGCCGAAGGTATGGGATTAATTGACCACCAAGATGTTTTAATTGCCGATACTGCCGAGGAATTTGCCCAAGCGGTGATCGAACTCTATGATCATAGGGAATTGTGGCAAAAACTCGCTGATAATTCCCTAGAAACTATTAAGAGATACCAACCCGCTACCGTGCAAACTAACCTACAAGCTTTGTTATCGAATCTAGGAATTATTGCTAAGGATAGTTAACAATAAAAAAGCTCATTTCTTCCACAGGTCTATTCTATGTCACCGAAATAAACTCTAGAATCCGCAATTTTGCAGAATTAAAAACCTATTGAGAGGCATTACTGATTTGATAAACGCCAACTTTTTCTAGAAGGAATTCCTGACTATAATGCCATAGGTTGCCTCGAAAAAGTTGACAAGACAATCTTAAAAACTTGGCAATTAATGCCCGTTTATTTCTGACTAACGACTGAATTATCATCTTTACCTTTACCCTTTTTCCTTGAAAAAATATGCCAACTTATCGTGATATCTCCAGTCAAGCTTTTAAACATCCCCTAGATCAGCAAGCTGAACAGGCCTTAAGATCAGTTCCAGGGTTTGATTTATTAGCGAAAAGTTTTTCCGAATATCTCTATGAACGTCCCCAGCAAATTTTATTAATGGGCAATGATCTAAAAGTCGGCCCGCGTCAATACGCCACTTTATACGGTATATATCGCCAATGTCTGCGGGATTTAGATATGTCTCCAGAACCGAATCTTTATGTCAGTCAAAACCCTTCAGCGAATGCCTATTCTTTAGGTTCGGAACATCCCTACATTGTCTTTAATACTGCCCTTTTAGACCTCTTAGATGAAGAAGAAATTAGGGTAATTCTTGCCCACGAATTAGGTCATTTAAAATGCGATCATAGTATTTTAATTCAAATGTCTTTTTGGGTGATGGGGGCGGCTAATTTCCTTGGGGGCATCACCTTAGGACTAGGAAAAGCCATTACTACCGGTCTAGTTTATGCCTTTTATGAATGGCGCAGAAAAGCCGAATTATCAGCAGACAGAGCGGCTTTATTAGTTAGCGATGATTTAAATTTAGTCCTGAGAACTTTAATGAAATGTGCAGGAGGAAGTCAAAAATACCTGCATGAATGCAACTTAGAAGAATTTATTCGTCAAGGGGAAGCCTACCGACAATTAGACCAAGATAACTTAAACCAGATTTATAAATTTCTCATTTATAATGGCGGTAATGGTTCCTTTTTAACCCATCCTTTTTCCGTGGAAAGAGTGCATTATCTACAGGAATGGTTTAACTCGGAATCCTATCGTCAAATTCGCCGGGGAAACTATGCCAAAACAGGGGTTAAAAGCTCAATTAATGTTGATGCTAATGATAGGGAAAGCGAAAGATTGCAGCGACAAATAGCAGAACTACAAGCGGAAATTGAACGGGCAAAAAGACAAAGAAACCATGAATAATCTATACGAAGGCAGGAGGCAGAGGGCAGGAGGCAAAAGGCAAAAGGCAGCTTTGTTCTCCCCACACCCCACACCCCACACCCCACACCCTTTACTGATCACTGAAAATACCCCCGCCTGTGTTTTGCCGATTTGGTGAGTACAATAGAGGTATCGGGGACCGAGAATAGCAATTCTCCCTACGATTATCCATAAACACTTACCCCCACTCTCTCTTTTTTGTTCTACTGCCCATGCTCCAAGATACCCAATCTATTCGTTACTATCAAAGACTAACCGATGACATGGTGGATCTTTGGCACCGTGGCTCGCGTTTTGATGAGATCCGGCTATATGTAGAAGGCTATTTAGCCTGTTTACGCCATTCTAATTCCATAGAACCCTATCTAATTCATCGTCTCGAAGCAGAAATCTTTCGCTTCCTGCGAGATCCTTCCAATTTTGAGTATCTCTCCCCCCAAACCCAAACCCAAACTGAGGCAGATTATGGCTATTATTAACCTTGACTCTTGCCTCTTGACTCTTGCCTTATCTCCACAAGCAACTTAAATGCGCGGACAGCTGACCAGGACAAATGGGGATTTTTACCAGCGCTCTACTGAGCTTGACAGGAACGAGATGCGGTCATCTGTAGAACAATAGTATCGATCGCTTTCACCAGGGCCTGTCCAGAAACCCGTTGATTATTAACGATAATGCTAAATAACATCGGTCCTTGGTTGGGGTGTTCTAGATAACCCGATAGGGCCCGCACACCGGTAAGAGTGCCGGTTTTAGCGTAAACTGTGCCAGTAGCGGCCGTCTGACGCATTCGGTTTCTCAGGGTGCCACTAATTCCCGCCACTGGTAAGGAAGCATAGAAAGTGTCGCGATTAGGAGAATAATACATCATCCGCAAAATTTCCACGATCGAGCGGGGAGTAGCGGTATTCTGGCGGGATAATCCCGAACCATCGGCTAAACGAAAACCACTGGGATTGATGCCCAATTGTGCCAAGATGGCAGTAACATTTTTAGAACCGCCGATAAAGCGAAAAAGAGTTTCAGCGTAGAAATTATTACTTCTCTGATTAGTGATATTAACCCAATCGCGCAGGGATTTTTTCTGAATTGTCGTTTCCGGGTTCATCACCTGTAAAGCGGCAGCCGTGGTAAATAACTTTGTATTAGAAGCAGGGATAAAATAGCGATCAGCGTTATGACTATAAATAACTGTTTGGCGATCGATAGATTCGATTAATATACCCCACTGATTGGGAGCTTGACCGATAATTTTATCGATATTTGCCCCAATCAATTGAGTACAGGTATTATTATTGGTGTTATTGTTTTCTGGCGGGGGAACGTATAATTCTATGGATTCGTTCGACGAGGAAGGAGCGGGATAAACAGACAGATTAACTTGAGCGATGCTAGGGTAGGCCAAGGCGATAGTGGCTACACTGGCCACTGTCAGCGAATTGAGGCTATTGAGGAGTTGTTTCATGCTGTGTTTGTGTAAGAGTCTGGTTTCCGTAAGCGTTCGCACTATTGTACCAGTTGCCGCTCAAGTGTCAAAGTTACCTGTCTAACAGATTTTAGCGGCTAATGCACACCAATGCCAGAGAAGAAAGCTGGCAATAGCCTGGAACTGCACTGATACCCCTTCTCAAGACCAGTTGGAATTTTTCTGGGTTCCAAAATCGTGCTATTTTGATACCGTTGACATTGCTGGTGACAATTTGGGGATAATAAAAGCAAAGTGTAGGAAAAGGGATATCAGACCCATGTATTCTGTCTCAGATGATTCCAAAACAATGACGAATACCAGCCGTCAAACTGTGCTAGAGACGTTAAACTTACAAAAAACTTATCGGACAGGATTCTGGTTAAATAAAAAAATCGAATCCTTGAAAAACTGTACTTTAATTGTCCATGAGGGCGAAACTTTTGGATTATTAGGCCCGAACGGGGCCGGCAAAACCACACTCTTAAAAACCCTTTTGGGGATTGTCCGACCCACTTCCGGACGGGCCTTGATTCTCGGTCAACCAATTGGCGATCGCTCGGTCAGGCAACGCATCGGCTATCTTCCTGAAAATGCCTACTACTACGACTATCTCACCGGCTGGGAATTCCTAAGATTAATCGCCGGCATTTTTCAAATTCCCTCTTCTGTGCAGAAAAAACGCATTCCTGAATTATTGGATTTAGTGGGATTAGACCGCAAAACTGCCCAGAAAAAACAATTGCGTCAATATTCTAAGGGTATGACGCAACGGATCGGTATAGCCCAAGCATTAATCAATGATCCTGAATTAGTCTTTCTCGATGAACCGATGTCGGGACTGGATCCTATCGGTCGCTATCAGGTGCGAGAAATTATTCAATCCCTCAAACAACAGGGGAAAACCATCTTTTTTAACTCTCATATTCTCTCCGATGTGGAACAAATTTGCGATCGCATTGCCCTGTTGGCCCGGGGAGAATTACTCTGTGTCGGTTCCCTCGAGCAAATTCTCGGTCGTGCTGATGTCTATCAGGTGATTGTTCAAGGTGGTAGGGAGGAGCAACTGCAGCAATGGATACTCGGGTTGCATTGGCGCGATCATTGTTGGCACGGACAATTACAGGGAGAACCCGCTGCTTTTCTGGCTGCCCTGCCTAGTATGGATGCTCGCTTGATTAGTCTTAATTTAGCTCGTGCTTCCCTAGAAGAATTTTTTATCGACCAATTACGTCAGCGCGGTATTACCTCTAGTCAATAAGCACTCTCAGAGCAAATCCGTTGAGTATAGGCTACTTATGAGGACAGGCAAAAGGCAAAAGAGGGAATAGATAATCAGTTTTTAATAACTGGATTTAGTATTAATCTGTAAGGCAAGTTGCCAAAAAGGAGACGAGCGTGCGACGGGGAAGACATAAAATTTTTATCGGCATGGCCCCGGGGGTCGGGAAAACTTACAAAATGCTGGAGGAGGGGCATAGCCTCAGAAAGCAGGGAACCGACGTGGTGATTGGACTGCTTGAAACCCACGGCAGGAAAGAGACCGCCGAAAAAGCTGAGGGACTGGAAATCGTACCGAGAAAAATCCTAGAGAAAGAGGGATTCACTCTCTCGGAAATGGATACGGAAGCGATTATCGCCCGCTCGCCGCAGCTGTGTCTGATCGATGAATTAGCCCACACGAACGCGCCTGGTTCGGAGCGAGAGAAACGCTTTCAGGACGTGGAGATAATTTTATCCCAGGGAATCGATGTTTACTCGACAGTGAATATCCAGCATATCGAGAGTTTAAACGATCTGGTCGCCCGAATCACCGGGGTGGTGGTGCGGGAGCGAATACCCGATCGAATTTTGGAGGAAGCTGATGAAGTGATCGTGGTAGATGTTACTCCCGAAACCCTAGAGGAAAGATTATTAGCGGGAAAAATCTACGCTCCCGAAAAGATCCAACAATCTTTAAATAATTTCTTTCAACGGCGCAATTTAATCGCCCTCCGGGAACTCGCCCTGCGCGAAGTGGCCGATACGGTAGAAGAAGAAGCGAGTAATTCGACCAAATTCATCGGTCAATCCTGTCCCGTTCACGAACGGGTATTAGTCTGTATTTCCACCTATCCCAACTCTTTACGATTATTACGTCGGGGAGCGCGGATAGCGGGGTATATGAACGCAGAATTTTTCGTGATTTTCGTCGATAACCCCGATCGCTTTCTCTCCAAAGAGGAGGCTTTACATATCGAAACCTGCGAACGTTTATGTCGAGAATTCGAGGGTAAATTCTTACGGGTTAAAAGCTATCAGGTGGCCGAAGCGATCGCAGAAGTGGCCGAACGGGAACGGATCACCCAGATTGTGATCGGGGAGAGCCTTCAATCGCGCTGGAAGCATTTCATCAAAGGTTCTTTCACCCAAAAACTCATGCGCCTGATCTGGCAGAAAAATATCGATCTTCACATCATCGCCACCGATCCAAAAGTACCAATTAGGGGTTTGCTGAAAAAGTAGGGGCGAAGCATTCGGGCAATAACCTATCGCTGAAACCGTAGATTTTCTATCCGAATGCTTCGCCCCGACAGGATGCGATCGCTCATCAAGAGGCAAGGTTTTTGAGCCACTAGCTTGAAAACCTTGCAGCTGCTTGGCCAAACAGGCCCCTAAAACCCTTTACCTCGTCTATATTTCTGGACTTCCCCCGTATAAATATACTAGCTATGGCTAAAAGTCTTACACAGCCTGAGTTAAAGCAATATAATACTAATGGACTACTGGACACAAACTCCGGAAGTCCTTACGCAGATA